>JAHCMJ010000220.1 GCA_019192485.1 Cyclobacteriaceae bacterium HetDA_MAG_MS6
CATGTTGTGAAGAACATCCCTGGTGTAATTGGGTTTTTAGGAGAAGGGGGAATGGGAGGATCAAAAGATCCCGTAGCATTACGCCAGGCTGAAATAAATCGTATTTTGGGTAAGGTTGACGAAGTTGAAGAATACGAAGAAAAACTGGATACTCCTTTTATAGTAGGAGAATCAGTAAAGGTTATGGATGGTCCTTTCAGCGGATTCACAGGTACAGTGGAGGAAGTGTTTGAGGATCGTAAGAAGCTTAACGTTACGGTAAAAATATTTGGAAGAAATACCCCTGTAGAATTGAACTACATACAGGTGGAAAAACAGGACTAAGAAGATGGCAAAAGAGATTTCAGGATATCTTAAACTTCAGATTAGAGGAGGAGCAGCAAACCCTTCTCCTCCCGTAGGACCGGCATTGGGAGCTAAGGGACTCAACATCATGGAGTTCTGCAAGCAGTTCAATGCCAGATCCCAGGAGAAGCAAGGTCAGTTATTACCCGTTGTAGTGACGATATTTACTGACAAGTCTTTTGACTTCGTCATCAAGACACCTCCTGCAGCGACTTTGATTATGGAGGCCATTAAGTTGAAGAAAGGCTCTTCTGAGCCAAACAGGTCAAAAGTGGGCTCTATTTCATGGGATCAGATCAAAGAGATAGCTGAAATTAAAATGCCTGATTTAAATGCTTTTAAAATTGAGTCCGCTATGCATATGGTGGCAGGGACAGCAAGAAGCATGGGCGTAAAGGTTACAGGACAGGCACCCGTTGCCAACTAATAGGTGAATAGCTGAAATGGGAAAGTTGACAAAGAATCAAAAATTAGCGCATGAGAAGTATGACCCCTCACAGGAATACTCTGTAGAGGACGCTTCCAAGATCGTCAAAGAGATTACATTTACTAAATTCGACTCTTCTGTAGATATCGATGTGAGACTCGGTGTTGATCCTAGAAAGGCGGATCAAATGGTAAGAGGAGTTGTTTCACTCCCTCATGGCATAGGCAAAGAAGTTCGAGTGCTTGTACTCTGTACTCCCGAGAAGGAAGAAGAGGCTAAGGCAGCAGGAGCAGATCATGTGGGACTTGAGGACTACATATCTAAGATAGAAGGCGGATGGACTGATATTGATGTGATCATTACAATGCCTACCGTAATGGCGAAAGTAGGTAAACTGGGACGAATTTTAGGACCAAGGAGCCTAATGCCTAATCCTAAGTCAGGCACGGTGACTATGGATATTGCCAAAGCGGTGAAAGAGGTGAAGGCTGGTAAGATCGATTTCAAGGTTGACAAAACGGGGATCATTCATACTAGCATAGGAAAAGCCTCCTTCGAAGCCGACAAGATCAAGGAAAACGCGATTGAAATGATCAATACTATTGCAAAGCTAAAACCAGCTTCTGCAAAAGGAACTTACTTCAAGTCAATTTCGATTTCATCAACGATGAGTAAAGGAATTGCCATTGATACAACTAGCATAGCTGGAATATAATCATGACAAGAGAAGAGAAAGCACAGGTCATAGCAGAACTGACCGACAAGCTAAAAGAAAACAACCATTTCTATATCACAGATACCTCGGGACTTAGTGTCGCAGAGATCAATAAATTTCGAGGCATGTGTTTCAAGGGTGGTGTGGAATATAAGGTGATCAAGAATACCCTGATTAAAAAGGCTCTTGAGAACCTCGAAACGGATTATACTTCGTTTGGAGATGTTTTGAAGGGAACGTCTGGTATCATGTTCGTTAGTGAGGACGGCAAGATTCCGGCGAAGATCATCAAAGATTTCAAGAAGGAAGATCCAGAGCAAAGACCGAAATTCAAAGCTGCTTCCATTGACTCGGACTTGTTCATTGGTGAAGACCAACTAAACGCACTTGCTAAGCTAAAGTCGAAGCAAGAATTGATTGGAGAGGTCATCACCTTACTACAATCACCTGCTAAAAATGTTGTTTCCGCTCTTCAAAGTGGCGAACAGACGCTTGCAGGTCTTGTAAAAACACTTTCAGAGAGAGAATAAAATTATTGACAACAAAAATTTAATTATTGACTAAAATGGCGGATTTAAAAGAATTTGCAGAGCAACTAGTTAATCTAAGTGTAAAGGAAGTTAATGAGTTAGCTACTATTCTTAAAGACGAGTATGGAATTGAGCCTGCTGCTGCGGCTGCGCCTGTGATGGTTGCTGGTGGTGCTGGTGGCGATGGCGACGGCGGAGGAGAAGAGAAGTCAGCATTTGACGTTATTCTCAAAGCTCCTGGTGGGGCCAAATTGGCAGTAGTGAAGCTTGTTAAAGAATTGACTGGCCTTGGCTTGAAAGAAGCTAAAGAACTAGTAGACGGAGCTCCTAAACCAGTGAAAGAGGGTATCGCAAAGGATGAGGCTGAAGGTCTCAAAAAGCAACTCGAAGAAGCTGGAGCTGAAGTAGAATTGAAATAATTATACGATAGTATCAACTTTTTAGGCCTGGCTCCCACTCCTGATATATGTCAGGATCGGGATCAGGTCTTTTCCTGTTTGTAGGTAGGTAAAAACCTCCCGATAAATTGAATTAAAAACTTAAATCTGTAAGCCTTGGCTAGCACGACAAAAAAAGAGAGGATCAATTTTTCCTCTATTAAATCTGTTCTTGATTACCCAGACTTTCTTGATGTACAGCTGAAGTCCTTCAAGGACTTTTTTCAGTTGGACACTCCTACCGAGATGAGAGAGGACGAGGGTTTGTATAAGGTTTTCATGGAGAATTTCCCCATTACTGATTCCAGGGAAAATTTTGTTTTAGAGTTTATAGATTATACAGTTGACCCTCCCAAATACGATGTCGATGAATGTATCGAGAGAGGTCTTACTTACTCTGTGCCACTCAAAGCCAAGCTACGTTTGCTTTGCAATGATGAGGACAACGAAGAATTCGAGACAGTAGAACAGGAAGTATTCTTGGGGAATATTCCCTACATGACTGCGAAAGGTTCATTTGTGATCAATGGTGCGGAACGAGTTATCGTTTCTCAGTTGCACAGATCACCTGGAGTGTTCTTTGCTCAAAGTAAGCATACAAATGGAACCTTGCTATACTCAGCAAGGATTATTCCTTTCAAAGGGTCTTGGATAGAGTTTGCCACTGATGTAAACAATGTCATGTATGCCTACATCGACAGGAAGAAAAAATTCCCTATCACAACACTGTTGAGATCTATTGGGTACGGTTTTGATAAAGATATCCTTGACCTATTTGGCCTATCTGAAGAAGTAGAGGCTACCGAGAAAGAGCTGAAGAAGGTCATAGGTCGTAGGCTAGCCGCGAGAGTTTTAAGGACTTGGACTGAGGATTTTGTGGATGAGGATACTGGAGAGGTTGTATCCATTGATAGGAACGAAGTAATCCTTGAACGAGATAGTATTATATCCGAGGAAGACATTGATACGATTGTTGAGTCAGGATCAAAATCAATTATCCTCCACAGAAAGGATGTGAACATCGCGGAGTATTCAATTATCTATAATACGCTACAAAAAGATAATTCCAACTCGGAGAAAGAAGCTGTAGAGCAGATCTACCGTCAGCTTCGAAATACTGAGGCGCCAGATGAACAGACTGCAAGGGATATCATCCAGAACCTGTTCTTTAGTGATAAAAGATATGATCTTGGAGAGGTAGGTCGCTATAGGATTAATAAAAAACTGGGTCTAACTGTAGGGTATGATACCCGCGTTCTGACCACTGAAGATATTATTCTCATCGTCAAATACCTGATCGGTTTGATCAATAGTAAGGCTGTAGTTGATGATATTGATCACTTAAGTAATAGGAGAGTCAGGACAGTTGGTGAGCAATTATACTCTCAATTTGGTGTAGGTCTAGCCAGGATGGCTAGGACAATCCGAGAGAGGATGAATGTTAGAGACAATGAAGACTTTAAGCCTGTTGATCTGATCAACGCGCGTACGCTGTCCTCTGTTATTAATTCATTCTTTGGTACGAACCAACTCAGCCAGTTTATGGATCAAACCAATCCATTGGCTGAAGTGACTCATAAGAGGAGAATGTCCGCCTTGGGACCTGGCGGTCTTTCAAGAGAAAGAGCAGGATTCGAGGTGCGTGATGTGCACTATACACATTATGGTAGACTATGTACCATTGAAACGCCTGAAGGACCCAATATTGGACTGATATCATCTCTATGTGTTCACGCTAAAGTGAATAGTATGGGATTTATCGAAACTCCATATCGAGATGTTAAAGAGGGCAAGGTCGATATGTCAGGTAATGTACTTTATTTGACACCTGAGGAAGAAGACACACACAATATTGCTCAGGCGAACGCACCCCTCACTGATGTCGGGGATTTTATCAATGACAGAGTTAAGGCAAGGTTTGAGGGAGATTTCCCAGTGGTTGAGCCTAATGAGCTCAAGTATATGGATGTAGCTCCTAACCAAATTGTGTCGGTTGCCGCGTCGATGATTCCTTTCTTGGAGCATGACGATGCCAACAGGGCATTGATGGGATCTAATATGCAACGTCAGGCGGTGCCACTTTTGAGGCCTCAGGCGCCAATCGTAGGTACCGGACTCGAGAAAAGAGTAGCATTAGATTCCAGAGCGTTGGTACTTGCAGAGGGAGAAGGTGAAGTAACTTATGTGGATGCCAAGAAAATTGTAGTAAAATATTCGCAATCTGACGAGGACATATTGATCTCTTTTGATGATGCCAGTGTCGAATATAATCTTACTAAATTCAGAAGGACTAACCAAGATACCTGTATCAATCTGAAGCCGATCGTTATGCAAGGAGAAAAGGTGGTCAAAAACCAACCTCTTTGCGAAGGATTTGCTACACAAAGTGGCGAGTTGGCACTAGGGCGGAACCTGCAAGTGGCTTACATGCCTTGGCAGGGATACAACTTCGAGGATGCGATTGTTATTTCTGAAAAGGTAGTTAGGGAAGATATCTTCACTTCCATTCATATTGATGAGTATGAACTGGAAGTTCGTGATACCAAAAGGGGAGAAGAAGAGCTGACTTCAGAGATACCAAATGTAAGTGAAGAAGCGGTCAAGAATCTTGACGAAAACGGGATCATCAGGACAGGAGCTGAGATTAAGGAAGGAGATATTCTCATTGGTAAAATTACCCCTAAAGGTGAGACCGATCCTACTCCGGAGGAGAAACTACTGAGAGCGATATTTGGAGATAAAGCGGGAGATGTGAAAGACGCCTCGCTGAAGGCCTCACCTTCACTCAAAGGTGTGGTGATAGATACGAAGCTGTTCTCGAGACCTAAGAAAGATAAGGACCTGCGAGCAAGGTCCAAGAAGGAAGTTGAAATGCTCAAATCGCAATATAGCCGTCATCTTACCGAAGTTAGGGACCAAATGGTTGCTAAGATGACGCAGTTGCTAGAAGGTAAAACTTCAAGTGGTATCAAGCATAAGTTTGGTGAAGAGGTCATGTCGAAGGGTGTCAAATTCACCAAGAAGAATATTGAGGAGAATCTTTTCCCCGCCAAAAATGTGTTTAGGGATGAGAGTACATATAATGTACCAGAAGAGGCAAATCTCATCAGTGATCTAAATATTGAGACTTTCACGTCGGATGACAAAACCAATGATTTGGTTGTTGCACTTATCAAAAACTATATCATCAAAAGAAATGAGATAGCAGGTAAGTTCAAACGAGAAAGATTCACACTGGAAGTTGGAGATGAACTACCAGCAGGAATTGTGAAACTGGCCAAGGTATACGTCGCCAAGAAACGTAAACTTAAAGTCGGAGATAAGATGGCCGGTCGTCATGGTAACAAAGGTGTTGTGGCGAGAATAGTGCGAGAGGAAGATATGCCTTTCATGGAAGACGGTACTCCGATGGATATTGTATTGAATCCACTTGGTGTACCTTCCAGGATGAACATTGGCCAGATTTATGAGACCGTGTTGGCATGGGCAGGATTGAAGCTGGACAGGAAATATGCTACGCCGATCTTTGATGGCGCCACTGAAGAAGAAGTACAAAATGAGCTCAAGGAAGCAGGTTTACCATCCTTTGGCCGTACGTATCTATACGATGGGTTGACTGGAGATCGGTTTGATCAACCTGTCACAGTGGGTATAGCGTACATGCTGAAACTGGGACACTTGGTAGATGATAAGATGCACGCGAGGTCCATCGGACCTTACTCACTGATCACGCAGCAACCTTTAGGTGGTAAGGCTCAGTTTGGTGGACAGCGATTTGGTGAAATGGAAGTGTGGGCACTGGAGGCATTTGGGGCAGCCAATGTACTGCAAGAAATTCTTACCATCAAATCCGATGACGTTATTGGTAGGGCTAAAGCCTATGAAGCTATAGTGAAAGGTGAAAATATGACCAGACCGAATATTCCTGAGTCATTCAATGTACTGGTCCACGAGCTTAGAGGATTGGCACTTGAAATAACCCTAGATTAATCAATTTTTGAAATTTAGCCATCCGTGGCATAGATATAGATAAAAAATATGGCATTCAGAAAAAATAAAAAACTGACCAACGACTTTTCTAAAGTCACTATTAGTCTAGCTTCTCCTGAGTCCATTTTGGAAAGCTCACATGGAGAGGTTACCCAGCCTGAAACCATTAACTATAGGACTTATAAGCCTGAAATGGGAGGTCTCTTTTGCGAGCGCATATTTGGCCCCGTAAAAGATTGGGAATGTCATTGCGGAAAGTACAAGAGAATCCGCTATAAAGGGATCATATGCGATCGATGTGGTGTTGAAGTTACTGAGAAGAAGGTGAGAAGGGAGCGCATGGGACACATAGAATTAGTTGTTCCCGTTGCCCATATATGGTACTTCAAGTCTCTTCCTAATAAAATTGGCTATCTGTTAGGGTTGCCAACTAAGAAGCTGGATCAGATTATCTACTATGAAAGATATATAGTAATCCAGCCAGGAGTTAAAGAAGAGGATGGTATCAATAGACTTGATTTCCTTACTGAGGATGAATACCTGGATATCCTAGACAAGCTTCCTAGAGAAAATCAAATGCTTGACGACGATGATCCTCAGAAGTTTATTGCCAAGATGGGAGCAGAGGCACTTGAGATGCTTCTTGGAAGGACAGAATTGGATACTCTTTCATATGAACTACGTCATCAGGCTGCCACTGATACCTCTCAACAGAGAAAAGCAGAAGCCCTGAAAAGACTTCGGGTAGTAGAAGCATTTAGAGATGCCCGTACAAGAATTGAGAATAGGCCGGAATGGATGATTATCCGAATGGTTCCTGTTATACCACCTGAGTTGAGGCCTTTAGTTCCATTGGACGGTGGACGATTTGCTACCTCAGATTTGAATGACCTTTACAGAAGAGTGATTATCCGAAATAATCGACTCAAGAGATTGATAGATATTAAGGCACCAGAAGTAATCCTCCGAAATGAGAAAAGGATGCTTCAGGAAGCCGTTGATTCACTTTTCGACAATAGCCGAAAAGTAAATGCCGTACGTTCAGATGGAAATAGAGCATTAAAGTCCTTGAGTGACATGCTCAAAGGAAAGCAAGGTCGATTCCGTCAAAATCTCCTTGGTAAAAGGGTTGATTACTCTGGTCGATCAGTCATCGTGGTAGGCCCCGAACTAAAGATGCATGAGTGCGGACTGCCAAAAGATATGGCTGCCGAGCTTTTCAAACCTTTTATCATCAGAAAACTGATTGAGAGAGGTATCGTAAAAACGGTAAAATCAGCTAAGAAAATTGTTGACAGGAAAGACCCTGTTGTCTGGGATATTCTGGAAAATGTATTGAAAGGACACCCGGTTCTCTTAAACAGGGCTCCAACACTTCACAGGCTAGGTATCCAGGCTTTCCAGCCTAAACTAATAGAGGGGAAAGCCATTCAACTACACC
>JAHCMJ010000023.1 GCA_019192485.1 Cyclobacteriaceae bacterium HetDA_MAG_MS6
CTATAGTGATTTAAGGTTGTCATTGTTTTGGGGGTTCCTCGCATGTGCATAGCTATATAGGGGACTTTTGCCTCGCAAACGAAGTCATGCATTCGATTGTCTAAATACCCTGCGGAAATGTCATTGACCATAGTCGCTCCAGCTTTTATCGCTTCTTCAGCTACAGAAACTCTAAATGTATCTATCGAAATTGGTATTTCCGGAAATGCCTGAGCGATTGACTCTATAGCTGCTACAACTCTTGTTGACTCTTCCTCTTCCGAAATATCATCGGCTCCTGGCCTTGTGGAGTACCCTCCTACATCAAGAATATCAGCGCCTTCATCAATCATTTGATATGCTCGCTTTACAACATCTTCAGTCAAATCCATCCGACTGCCCTCATAAAACGAGTCAGGTGTAAGGTTGATCACACCCATGACTTTGGGCGTTTCAAAATCCATTAGGAAACCATTAACATTGATCGTTTTCGAAGGCATCAATTCTGAATTAGATTTGCTTTTGAATATGGCTATTTTTGGTCTTAGTCTAAAACATAAACCGAAAAAAATGGGGATAGATTATAAATTCCCTGATTTCGAATCCTGTACATTGTGAAAGAAACCACCCTTTTGTCGTATCAGAAAATCATCAGTGATTGCAAGTCGCTTTTCGAAAATAAAACCAGGGACTACGGAACGGCCTGGCGAATTTTACGACTTCCTTCTATTACTGATCAGATATTCATCAAAGCTCAGCGAATCAGATCCATCCAGGAAAAAGGCAAACAATTGGTCGATGACAACATCAAAGACGAGTTTGTTGGTATTATCAACTACTGCATCATCGCCATGATACAATTGGATTTGGAAAATTCCAATGAAATGGAGCTAGCCTGGGAGACCTTAGAACCAAGGTATGATCAAGCTGCTCAGGAAACGCTGGAGCTCCTTAAAAACAAAAATCATGACTATGGTGAGGCATGGAGAGAAATGCGTATTAGCTCTATCACGGACATTGTGTTAATGAAGCTACTCCGTGTAAAACAAATTGAAGACAATCAGGGCCAAACAATTGTTTCTGAAGGTATCAAGGCAAACTATCAAGACATGATCAATTACTCGGTTTTCTGTCTGATCAAAATGCAAGAAAATGAGGTTGGTTAAACAAATGGCTAGATTTCTAGTCGGAGGTCTATTCATCTTTTCAGGAGCCATCAAGGTCAATGACCCTGTTGGGACAGCGATCAAACTCCAGGAATACTTTGAAGTTTTTGCCTATGAGTTTGCTTCTTTCTTTGAGCTATTTGTTCCCGCATCTCTGTTTCTATCTGTTCTTCTCAGTGTGCTGGAGGTTATTCTCGGAATAGCGCTATTATTAGGATATCAAACTAAACTGAACGCCTACTTGCTGTTGGCTATCATCATTTTCTTTACCGCACTCACTTTTTATTCGGCTACCACGGGTAATGTAACTGATTGCGGGTGCTTCGGAGATGCCATCAAGCTGACGCCCTGGCAATCATTCTACAAGGATATTATCCTGCTGATCTTGATTGTTTTCATTTTCGTATATCGAAATGATTATTCTCAAATTGCTACAGGCAAAGTGGGACATATAATGATGGCAGGCGTTACCATACTCTTTACCACCTTAGCTATTATAGCTATCCAACATTTGCCATTTATTGATTTCAGATCCTACGCCGTAGGCAATCACATCCCTACACTCATGCAACCATCCGGAACACTCCAATACGAATACCTGATGGAACGAGATGGGGAAACGTATCGCTTTGAGACTTATCCTACTGATAAGCGTTATGAGTTCAAGTCAATGGAAATTCTAAACCCAGAAGTACAACCCAAGATCACGGATTTTGGGGTCTGGAATGATGAAGGAGATTTTACAGAAAACATTTTGTCTGGAAATAAGCTGGTGATTGTTGTTCATAATATTGAAAAATTTAGCAGCAAGAATGCTGACGATCTTAAAGCCTTGATCAGCCACGTAAAACTGGCTGACGTAGTTGCCCTGACCTCAGCAAATGGTGAAGAGTTTTCTACTCTCCAATCGGAGCTTGGATGGTCGATACCTTACTATTTTGGAGATGCGACAGTATTAAAAGCGATGATCAGGTCCAATCCAGGTATTATACTTCTACAAAATGGGACAGTGCTTGGCAAGTGGCATTTCAACGACGTGCCTGAGATCAGCGAGGTAAACCGATTACTCTAAAAATGAGCACCAGATTATTTCTTGTAGGCATGCCGGGGGCCGGAAAAACCACTTTTGGTCAAAAACTGGCAAAAGCGGCAGACTTACCCTTTTTTGATCTCGATGATGAAATCGTGTCAGCCACCGGACGAGGTATAACTGATATCTTTTCTCATGACGGGGAAAAAGCCTTTCGAAAAATCGAATCAGAAGCGCTGCAATCTGCGATCAACCGAGAATCCAATGCTGTAATCTCTTCAGGAGGTGGTGCGCCATGCTTTAATCAGAACATGACATTAATGAATGATTCTGGAATAACCATTTTCTTAGATACACCATTACAGGTGATCATCTCCAGAATAAGCAAAGAAACTCACCGCCCACTATTGCAGGGCGATGAGCTATCTACTAGGTTGAACGAGATGTATGAAAAGAGAAAAGCTTTTTATGAACTAGCATCAGTAAAGGTGAGGGAGGCGGATCCAGACCCGACCCAGCTCCTCCGACACCCCTTACTGCTGAAAGTAAGCTCCTAGAATCGTTTGGGGGAGAAAATCTTCCATTGTCTTAGAAATCCGAATTCTATAAACAGATCTCCTTGCTCCCGCTCGCGAAAATCGCTGGACTGCGAATATTGCGATACTCCGGCTATTGGATAACCAGGAAAAACATTGAGGTATAATTTGAAATGATGCTCCTTTTGCCACTCAAGTGAATAACCTTTAATCAGGTAATCGCTTAGCTCACCAGTTGGTGAACTAATTTGCTGAGTATCATAGAAGTATACCCTATAATTAGCCTCATCAGTATCATCTCCACTGGTAATGCGCTCAGTGATAAATCCAAGATGCAGGTGATGACGGGTATTCCGATAGCTCCCATTAAAGGTGAATCTGGCTCCTAAAGTCATTTCACGATAGTTGTAGGAGAGCTTACCAAAGCCCACGTCCTCGGGATCAATCCAATTGTTCTTGTCGAACAGACGACTGCCCCATCCAAAATCAGCATATATCTTGGCAAAGGAAACACCTGCGTATCCACGAAACCCAGCTCCGTAACCCAGATTAAATGCGTCAAATATGGGTGAAAATCCGGCCTGCCCAAAAGCATACCCTTCGCCCCCCGCGTATTCTGACTCAAAGCCCACATTCCACTGCAGGTCAAAATTGACGGTGAAGGCATAGGAGTTAGTAGTCTCCTGAATATTCTGAGTTCCTCCATTAAAATCCTCAGTGGACTTATCGGTATTGAAGATCATAGGCATACCGGTTAAAGAATATCCAAAATCAAAACCAGTATACATCTGATTTTCAAAATAAAGGTTTTCAGGATCGACACTACCCATGCCTTGGTAAATAATGGTACCCAGTAGCGCTAAAGCCGAAGCTGATGAAGCGGCACTTGCCGATGCTATTTCAGAGTTTCGTTGACGCTGCTCTGCAATGCGCCGATCATACTCTTGCTTTCTACGATAGTTCTCTTGCCTTTGCTCCTCAGCTCTTTGCGCTTCAGCCTGCTCTTGTCTTTGCCGTTCTTCTCTTCGAGCTTGCTCGGAATCATAGGAAGAAGTAGACTCAGTTTCGGAGGACTGACTCCCACGGGCATTTCCCGTACTGCCCGATGAGCCGTCATTGGTTTCCTCAACAGACGAATTACCTGATGACGATGAATTGGTGTCAGACACTGCCGACCCAGAGCTTGCAGGAGATGAAAGTGGAGTTATTTTGATTTCCTTCTTTGGTGGTATCAAGGAGGACATCTGGTCCTCGATGTATTCTATTTGGCCCTGTTTCCTTTTTAGTTGATCAGTCTGACTAAGAGACCCGATTTTTTGCCAATCATTAAAAATTTCCTCCGTCTTCGCGATGGATTTTGCTCTCTCCATCAAAGACAGAGCTTGCTCATACTTGCGCTGGTCGTAGTCCTCAGCAGAAGCTAAATCTAAAGCCTCACCTAATAAAGCTCGCTGCCTTTCACGTTTCTCACGGTTACGTTGTTGAACTCTCCGCCATTCCTCACTCAATCTATCTCTCTCCTCCAGCAGCGCACGAGTTTCCTGCTCACGGCTACACATACATTGCGTGTACGGCGTTCTAGGCCTGTCACACCAAGAACAGTCTTCACCGTCTGGACAGGCATATACGGCTCTTTTCTCCTCCTCGTTTCGTAATTCCCGACAAGAGCGGGAGTCTTGGGTGTAGGCATTGAATTGCAGTGTTAGAAGCAAAACAATATTGAAGAATTGAAAGGTGTGTTTTCTTCTCGTTCTTAGAATAAACATCAGTAAAAAATCTTTTTTCATTTCAGCAGTAATTTTTAGTTAGGATTTTATTCGGTTGTTCGGCCTGTACTAGTTAAGTTGATGACACCGTGAACTATGGGTCTGGCCCTCGAAGCTTGAATGGTTAAGTTCTGTTAGAAAATTAGATTGAATGATATAAGGCATTTACAATCTTTCTCCTGTCCAGGTCCCGGAGTCCTCATCATCAGACCAAACTCCAGACATTGTTCCATTTTCTATTTGACCAGATATGTTGGTAGTGTAAACTATACCGTCTATATCTGCAAGATCGAAACTACCTGATACGGCTCCGGAATTGGTTACTGTTCCTTCGAATATTACCTCACCGGCTTCACCAGTTGATACACCTATCAGGCGATTCTCATAAACTGTAGCGACCCAGGTTCCGACTTGAGTCGATCCTTGAAAAGCAGTGCCAACATAAAGTCCGCTAAGTCCCGTTTCTTGCGGGTCACCTTCACCGTCTTCTTCAGCACATGAAATGAAAGTGCCAACAAGTAATGCAACTAGCAAATGATAAATTTTTAGTGATTTCATTGTGTTAACTTTTTATTGAAATAGATGATTTTGAAATCGGTTACTGAGCTCTTGAGCAAGTCGATGAGCGGCAACCGACTGACAGCGAATTAGGCCTTGGAGAGCTTATCAGTCAAATTTTTGTCATGAACGACAGGATAGTTGGCACTATTGACAGGCAGAAAACGTCAATCCCAAGTTTGGTGGTCCTGCGTTCGACTGTTATTTTGCGCTTCACATACCAACAAAACCTTTGACAGCGGTGTCCAATGATTCTATCCCTTATATAATAAGACTGGCTCTTATATGCTTTTTAGCGTCAACTTACGACCCTTTATTGGCTACAGATTTTGAGTCAAATGCTATCAGGCTAAAAGACTCTGAGCAAGTTATCTCATTGCATAACCATCTCTCACTTGCCACAGAAACTTCAGACTCAGCCTTTGACGCGGATCGCCTCAAGCACCTGGATTTCGTATCACCTCGACCCTTCCCTTGGTACAAAGTCCTTGGCGATTCTACGCTTTGGGTGACATTTACACTCCAAAGCGATTTGAGTGAGTTATCGATTTTTTACCTAACGATTAAAAACGCCTATCTACATTTTGCTCAAGTCTTTGTGGAAGTAGAAGGTAAAGTCAAAACGCTCCACCAGCATACATACAAAGACGTTGATCCAGAAAATCGGCTCATGAACTACCCTACGTGGAAAATACAGGTTCCACCTACCGGGAAAACACGGGTATTTGTCAAAATCCGAGATCAGGAATCTCGCACTAGAATAGCATCATCACTTAAGAGCACATCGGACTTCATTCGATACTCATACTTGGAGTTAGGTGGTGCCACTGCCTACGTTCTCTTTTTAGGTTTTGTGATCATTTTGATATTGTATTTGACACTCTACAGCAAGCAGTATTATGTATTGCTATATGCTAGTTATATTTTCTTTCTGGCTTTGGATTTTCTAGCACTCAAGGGAGTAGGTCAGGCCTATCTCTGGCATGGGGTCGACTTTCTGGTCAACAACATTCGTAGCCTGAGTCACATTTTTATGGTGATCACAGGGTCCTTGTTTTTCAGCCGCTTCTACTATTTCCGAAAGTCCGCTTTTTGGGTCAAGAGATTTTTTGAATATAGTGCTTATTCCCTCATTCCAGTGGCAATGTTCTACGGAGTGCACCTTTTTACTGATCAGTTTAGCACATTCTACCAATATGTTTGGATCGTTCTGCGGATTTACATGTTGCTGGTGCTCATAGTACACGTATATCTGGCCATTAAAAAAGTAGTACCATATTATCTCTCTATTGCCTTTTTTCTACCCATTATCACCTTTTTAATTCAAGCTTTTTTTGTACCTGACGATCGTTTCAATACCATCACCACCTGGTTGATCGCCAACATCTACTTTGTGGGAATAGGGCTTGAGGTTTTCGTTTGGTCGTTTTATGTGTTGGGACAGCTGGTCCAGCAGAAAAAAGAGCAGGATCGACTCCAAAAAGGCCTCAAAAAGCTACAGCAAAAAAACGATGAACTTAGCGAGAAGAATCAACAAAGGCAGTCTGCGACAAATATCCTTGTACTGAAATCAAAGGCTAAGGTGGAGGTAGATCAACTGGTGTATATCAAAAGTGATGGCCATTATGTGGAGTTTCACCTCAAAGACCGCAAACGGCCAGAGATTGATAGAAATACGATCAAAGAAATACAGGAATCCTTGCCTCCGCAATCTTTTGTCAGAATACATCGATCATACATCGTCAATATGCGCTATATCAAGTCGATCTATGCATCGAAAGTGATGCTACACAATGGAGAAGAAATTAGCGTTTCCCGAAAATTCAAGTTGAACTTGCAAGAAGTTTTGAACTAAAAAGTAAATCCAACTGTAACCATCGCCCGAGTCGTTGTATTATTAGCGGTGGCCATCGGGCTAAGCTCATTCACGAAATACGGAGAATGAAACGATTTGAAAGAGCTATTGATGACAGCTAGGTCTACGAAATAGTTTTTTTCCCTAAACCCAACACCGAAGGATACGTTCTTTACCGATCTATCAAGGCCGTCATTTGCAGAATACGGATCGTCCTGAAATGAATACCCTCCCCGAAGTCGGAATTGATCAATTCTCCATTCAGCGCCCAATCTGTAGTTGACCACCGAACGATACAGCGCATCTATTTCCTGATTGTCAGCAGTTGGCGAAAAATTATTGGATTTGATATGAGCATTGCTGTAATCCACAAATTCCAAGTCGCCACTGATAAAGCCGTTTTTACCGATAAACACTGCAGCGCCAACATTTAGTCTTGATGGTGACCTCAACTCATAATCTGTTATGCCAATATCGCTTTCGTCGACAATTCGACCCAATGCAATCGTGTCGCTTGGGTTAAACTGACTATTTAGCGTAACGTAGGAGTAGTTCGAGTTCCAATCAGTAGTCAGGCTAAAGCTGGTCTCCTCGTTCAAACTGTAGAAGGTCGGAGTAGTATAGCTGACACCAACCGTCACATAGTCTATAGGACGGGCTATCAGACCAAATGTACCATTGATACCGACTCCAGAAACATCAAACTCATCGCGGATCACTATGCTGTTGAGCAAATCATCCAGAGACTCATCTGATAAGGTGAACTCATCCTCAGTATAGACACGCTCCAATCTATAATCTACTGTCTGCAGTCCTATTCCTCCACCAAAGTACAGCCTGTCATCGTAATTGCCTCCCCAAGATAAGTTAAGCTGATACTGCGCACCACTGGTACGTATCACTTCTGACTGTCTAGGTAAAATATCTTGTTGGTTGCCGACCAGGCCCGCATACCCTTCTATTGTGCCATCTACTATGTTTGGCACTATGTAAGTTCTATTGCCATCAACATTGAAAATGTAGTCTGGCCTATTATCCCAATCGGCTTCATCAATTAGAAAATGATTAAAGGCAGAAGCTTCCAAGCCGCCTAGATTTCCTGATGGCACATTTCCTGCATTCTCAATGAAAGAATCAACGATAGAATTATTTTGGTTGACCCCTTCGTATCGTATCTCATTGTTAAAGTTATTGACACGATTTAGCGTAATCGCAAACGATCCACCCTTGAACTTGTCTTGCACGATATCCCCTTTGGAATTATTGAAAACGACCCCAAGTTGGGCGATATTGAATCTGTTCCTATAGTTTGAAACTCGTGTACCTAAATAATCGGTATCTGCATTATGGAAGTCAAATGCGGGCGTAAAGCTGAATGTACTACGATTGAAAAAGCCTAACCCAGCAGGATTAGAGGCCGCCAAGCTTTGATCGCCGCCAAGTGCTACCTGTGCCCCACCTATCGCCTGTATTCTAGCCGATCCTCCAAAGTTAGTCTGGCTAAACAGCAAGGCATCATTGAAGTAGCCTAAAGCCTGTGCTACAATATTTTGGCTAGTGCAAAACACTGCCAGGCCAATCAATATTAGCTTAAGTTTCATCATGATATCCGATTAAAAATTATCCCATCAACCAATCAATTCCCTCTGGATCTGCCACTTGAAGTGCGGCTTCCCCCACTAGATCTACCACCTCCGGATGATCTGGATGAACCAGATGAAGACCTGGAGGGTGAGAATGAAGATCGCGAAGAGCTTCTTCCTGAACTAATGCTCCTTGATCCGGAACTACGACTGCTGGAGCTTCTGCTTGGCCTATAACTACTATTCCTGGAGGAACTGCTTGACCGCGAAGGACTAACATTACTACTCCTCCTGCTAGAACTGTTGCTGTAAGACCTGTTTCCAGCGTTTGAGGAACGGGTATTGCTATACCTCCTTGTTGTTCCAGATGACGAACTCCTATTGACAGAAGAAGATCTATTTACTGTCGAGCTACTCCTACGCTGAGTCGTTCCAGAGCTTGACCTGACATTAGTCGACCCTGAAGATCTCCCCGATCTTGATGACTGAATACTACTATTCGAATAAGAGGACCTTGTTCGGCTTGGAGAATAACTGCTTCTACCGGTACTGCTACTGCGCCCTGAAGACCTGGTAGCGGAAGCTACATTGCTTCTACTACTGCGAGTCCTATCTGTTACAGTAGCCGACCTGGATCTGGAGGAAGAAGTACGAGCTGCTGTTGCTCTTCCCCTACTGCTCGAACGACGATAGTATTCATTCTGAGTCGCCGAGTAGTCTGCACGTCCTCTCGAGGATCCTGCAACTCTTGCAGAAGATTCTGTTCGAGAAGAGCCTCTGCCTACTCCAGCTACAGTGCCACCTCGTGTATGACGTGGCGTTCGGACCACATTCCTGCGATTTACACGTACTTCATTATTTGGATAATAGTATCCAGTATAAAACCCGTTGTAAAAGCCATTTCGATAGCCTATCGGACATATTCCACCTCCCCAAAAGGGATCATACCAGGCATTCCATCGGTTCCACCTGTTCCATCCGAAGCCACCTCCCCAAGAGTTCCAACCCCAAAACGGATCATAAACGCCCCAAAATGGGTCATAACCCCAACCTACGTTAAATCCATTGTTCCAACCCCCGAACGGACTATAGCCGAAACCAACATTGAATCGAACACGTGGGTTGCTCCAAAGGGGTCTGTTTGGATCCTCGTATCCATAGTAATTATTAATGACAGTCTGACCCTGATATTGTTGATCATATTCCTCCGAATAATAATCTAACTGTTCTTCTTGTTGTTGAGGATCAGTCTCTTCTTGAGGTCGATTGTAGTTATTGTAATTGTATCCGGATTGATTCTTATACCTGGCTATATATTCCGGGTTTACCTCTTTGGCAGAGTGATTATCATCATAGGTATTATTACTGTAAGATTCATATGTAGCCCTGGAATCACTGCTCACTTCCTTCTCGGCATACTTCACACTTTTCCTATCCTTGGCTGTGAAATACATATCATCATATTCCTGAGCCTCGGCACCGATCCCTCCAGCGAATGTGAATATCGCCGCCATTACTATCGTAAGTGAATTCAGAGCTTTCATAATGCTGCTTTTTATGTTATCAATACGTCAGAGGTGCATCATCAAGTTTCAATACTCGGAACTATATTTGCGCACATCATAACTTCACTTCTTTCAAAGCAATTACTATACCAAAATAACAATTAAATGGGAAAAGCGATTCCAAATCGGTCGGATGATTATTCTCTATGGTACAACGAGATCGTGAAAAAAGCCGGTTTGGCAGAGAACTCCCCGGTCCGTGGATGCATGGTCATTAAGCCCTATGGTTTTGCGATTTGGGAAAAGATGCAGCAATCTCTTGACAAAATGTTCAAGGACACTGGTCATGAGAATGCTTACTTTCCATTGTTCATTCCAAAATCTTACCTGAGCCGTGAAGCAGACCACGTCGAGGGTTTTGCCAAGGAGTGTGCAGTAGTCACGCATTATAGGTTGAAAACCAACGAAGATGGTGATGGAGTTGTTGTTGATCCTGAAGCCAAACTAGAAGAGGAACTGATTGTACGTCCTACCTCAGAGACTGTGATTTGGGACTCTTATAAAAACTGGATACAGTCGTACAGAGACCTACCTCTACTCTTGAACCAATGGGCAAACGTAGTGCGGTGGGAGATGCGCACCAGGCTTTTCCTACGCACAGCAGAGTTTTTGTGGCAGGAGGGACATACTGCTCATGCTACAAAACAGGAGGCTGAGGCAGAAACAAAACAAATGCTGGATGTTTATGCAGACTTTGTCGAAAACTATATGGCAGTACCAGTGGTCAAAGGTGTGAAAACCGAAAGTGAAAGGTTCGCAGGAGCTTTGGATACCTACTGCATCGAAGCCATGATGCAAGATGGCAAGGCGCTACAAGCTGGCACTTCTCACTTTCTTGGGCAAAACTTCGCAAAGGCTTTTGATGTAAAGTTTGCTACTAAAGAAGGAAAAGAAGAATACGTGTGGGGAACGTCTTGGGGCGTAAGCACACGGCTAATGGGCGCTCTTATTATGGCTCATTCTGATGACGACGGACTGGTACTACCTCCAAAGCTGGCCCCAATTCAGGTCGTGATCGTACCTATATATAAGGGAGACGAACAACGAGAAGCAGTCTCCAAAGTGGCCAAAGCCATCAAAAAGGACCTGAGTGAAAAAGGTCTTTCAGTCAAGTTTGATGACAGGGATACCCATAAGCCCGGATGGAAGTTTGCCGAATACGAATTGAAAGGAGTCCCTATCCGGGTCGCCTTTGGCCCAAAGGACCTGGAAAACGGCACGGTGGAAATCGCCAGAAGAGATACCAAGGAAAAGCAAGTGATCAGGCTTGAAGATATTTCCGTTCAAGTAACTAACCTTATAGATGAAATTCAAAAAAACATCTTTGGAAAAGCACTAACTTTCAGGAAGGAAAATACCCATCAGGCCGACACCTATGAAGCATTCAAGAGTCTCTTGGATCAGGGTGCTTTTGTATATGCTCATTGGGATGGTACTACAGAGACTGAGGAACGTATCAAAGAAGAGACCAAAGCAACAATCAGATGCATCCCTTTGGATTCACCAGAGGAAATGGGTGCATGTATATTGACAGGCAAAGTATCCAATAGAAGGGTATTGTTTGCACGAGCTTATTAACATATGGAGTTATTCACCGTCATCGCCTTTATCGTACTCGGCATCATTCTGATCATAGTTGAGGTCATTTTTGTACCTGGTACTACTATAGTTGGTATTGGAGGATTTATCTGCGGAGGATACGGCATATACCTTAGTTTCAAGTACTATGGCATGACGGCAGGTATTTTGGTGACTGTTGTTAGTTGTGCCATCGCTCTTGGCGCATTGATCTATTCATTAAAATCCCGGTCCTGGGAGCGGTTTTCGCTTGGGAAAACGATGACTAGCAAATTCAATGACGAATTCAAATTGAATCTTAAAGTTGGGGATGTAGGGGAGACCATTTCTTCTCTAAAGCCTATAGGTAAAGCAGTCTTTGATGATCAAGAGACAGAGGTCTCTTCCATGGGTGCCTATGTCAGGGAAAAGAGCCCAGTGAAAATCATTAAAATTGAAGAAAATAAAATATTTGTCGAAACCATAAATAACACTTAAATGGGTAGTTTATCACTTATTTTGCTTGTCCTGGCCGGTATTATCGGCTTCTTCATATTCCTATACTTTGTACCAGTCAATTTGTGGATCACGGCTATATTCTCTGGCGTAAAGGTTGGATTATTTGAGCTAGTATTCATGAGGATCAGGAAGGTCCCGCCTTCCAACATTGTGAATTCTCTAATCACGGCTACTAAAGCAGGTCTAACGGTTTCCGAAGATGGTTCGGCAGACCGAAGAACTTTAAGAGCTTCAGATCTCGAGACACATTATCTAGCCGGAGGCAATGTGCCTCAAGTGATCAAAGCCCTCATCTCGGCCGACAAAGCCAATATTACGCTTTCATTTAAGCAAGCTACAGCCATTGACCTCGCTGGTCGAGATGTTTTCGAAGCTGTACAGATCTCCGTAAATCCAAAGGTGATCAATACTCCCTCCGTGGCAGCCGTGGCAGCAGATGGTATCCAATTGGTTGCCAAAGCCAGGGTTACCATTCGAGCTAACATCCAGCAGTTGGTGGGTGGAGCGGGTGAAGATACCATCCTGGCGAGAGTCGGAGAAGGCATCGTAACCTCAGTTGGTTCTGCAGCAACTCATAAGGAGGTACTGGAAAACCCCGATAAGATCTCTAAACTTGTTTTGCAGCGTGGTTTGGATGCTGGTACGGCCTTTGAAATTCTGTCTATTGATATTGCTGACGTAGATGTAGGAGCCAATATTGGAGCAAAACTGCAAACAGACCAAGCGTCGGCTGATCTCAAGGTAGCAGAAGCTAAGGCGGAGGAACGAAGAGCAATGGCTGTTGCCGAGGAGCAAGAAATGGTAGCCAAAGCACAGGAAGCCCGTGCCAAAGTAATCGAGGCGGAAGCGGAAGTACCCAAGGCGCTTGCGGAGGCATTCAGAGGCGGTAATCTTGGTGTCATGGATTATTACAAATTCCAAAATATCCAAGCAGATACTGATATGAGGGAATCCATCGCTGGCACCAGTAAAAAAGGCTCCACCAAGAAAAAAGACTAAAAGTAGAGCACGACTCTGAGCAATTCATAAACTGGATTAGCTCACCAAAGCATACCTTAAAAGCCTGCCCTAGCGCAGGCTTTTTAGTTGGTTTTCATATGCAAAAACCAACTCTCTTGCTGATTCTTGATCTATTAACTGAAATCTCACTTTACCTCCCGGAGGTATCTGCACTAGATTGTCAATGTCGGGACTGATCACATTCAGCACGCGAGGATATCCGCCTGTTGTCTGGGCATCCGCTAGCAACACAATTGGATTTCCCAAAGGTGGCAATTGAACAGTGCCTCTAATCATGGCAGAAGGTTCAATCTTGGAGACTTTGGCTTTCAGTTGGGGACCTTTTAGCCTATAGCCCATGCGATTACTTTCTGAGGTAACCACGAAATTGGATTGGGTAATTAAATCTTGGGATGTGGTAGCTAATTGACTAAACTCTGGCCCCTTTACTACCCTGAGCGTCATCTGCCGAGGATAGTATCTATTAAAAACATTTGACACCGATCGGGTGGAACTTGCATTAGTCTTGTAACTGGGCATTACCATGAAATCCCCCTTTTGAAGTGGTCTCCCATAGAAACCACCAAATTTACCCGGTAGATAAGTTGATTTAGAGTCAAGCACCTCCGCTACCTGCCAACCATCTGGTACCGCCAGGTAAGACCTCATCCCACTTTTGGTTCGATTGAATTCAAGCCTATCCCCAGGTTTGATTTCGATGGACCGAGACTGATCAACCAGTCGCCCATTGATGCTTGGTGATAAGTCTGCGCCAGATAGCCCGACTCTAGTATTGGCATTAAAGCGGAGATGTAAACCATGCATGGTTACCTCCAATACAGCTTGATTTGGGCTATTACCTACTAACCAGTTGGCCAGTGTTGCGCTTCTGCGATCCATTACCCCAGAAATAGGAACAGCATTGGCTAAATACCGCATGCGCCCCATGTCTTGAATGGTTGTTAAAAAACCAGGTTTTATGACTTCCGCCCCAGTTTTTGTTAAGTCTTTCATTATTTACCCCAATGGTAACAAATTCATGAAAGCTTAACGAATGATTTACATTTAGGCTTTTTCGCAGCACTATATTGATCTCTTTGAAAAATGGCAAGGTTATCTATAACAGTCGTCTTGATACGGTTGGCTTGCTTTGATAGTCAGGCGCAATCAAGTTTGTTTGCAACAGGAGATGTATACCAGATCGAAATACCTAAAAGTGGTATATACAAAATAAGCTATACCGACTTGCGAAAGCTTGGCCTTGATCCAAGTAATTTCCTAAACGGCCATTTTCATGTTTATGGATCCGGAGGAGGGCCATTATCGCAGAGCAACAGTACATTTCAATCTCCTCCTCTCAAGGAGATAAGTATCTTTCAATCTTTTTCGACAAGTGGTTCTTTTGGCAAAAAAGACTACATCTTGTTTTATGCTGAAGGCCCTGAGCAAATAGTATTCGACAGTGTCAATCGAGCTTTTGAATGTATAAAAAATATTTACTCAGCATCTAGTTTCTATTACTTGAAACTTTCCTCAGTAAAACCTATGTTGATTCAGGAAAAAGAAATTCACTCCATCCAACAGGAGATCTTAGACACACACTTGGCTTTTGAGCATGTCGAAATGGATGAAACCAATCTGCTTAGCTCAGGTCGGGATTGGTTCGGTCCCGCGCAAACTTCTACTCTGGACCTGGCTGTGCCTTTAGCAGGAAAAACTAATTCACGAACCTTCATTAGTGCTAGGTTTCTATCCAGAGCCAATACCAAAACAGCCTACAATGTAATTGTTAATGACTCCCTCATAGAGCAGCAAAGGGTAGCTGCCACTACGACAAATCCGTACGGCATCAAAGGCGTGCTTGAGGACTACAGCAATAAACTTGAGGTGGAAGAAGAGCATTTGAACTTAAAATTTGAGTTTGAGGGAGAGGAATGGTTTGGCCATCTGGATAAGGTTTTCATTAATTATGAAAGGAAGTCCTCTTACCGAGGCCGACAGCAGACCATGAGGTTCAGGTCAATGAAATCTCAAAAACATTTCTTTTCCGTCGAAGAACGAAAAAGCGGCTTGCTCTGCTGGGATGTCAGCACACCTGACAATCCCGTTTCCTTAAGGTCGGTCACCTTTGATGGAAATTACTATTATCAGTCTAGTGGATCTGATATCGATTTGCATATTTTCAAGTTGAAAGATGTATATCGTCCTAAGGCCATGACGATGGTAAAGACGCAGAATTTAGGGGTACTACCCTCGCCGGAACTATTGATCATTACACCAGAAGTCTTTTCAGGTCAAGCCAAAAGGCTGGAGCAGCATCGAGAGGCAAATGACCAACTAGCAGTAGAAGTTGTAACCGTTGAGTCGATCTATCATGAGTTCTCATCTGGGCGACAAGATATATCTGCCATTAGGAACTTTATCAGATCACTTTACCAAAAAGGCACATCACTTCGTTATGTGCTTTTATTCGGTGATGCGTCTTATGACTACCTAGATCGTGATCCTGCTAATAGCAATTTTGTCCCCACTTACGAATCCGTCAACTCCTATCATAATATCCATAGCTATTCATCTGACGACTTCTATGGATTCATGGAAGATGATGAGGGCGAGTGGATCGAAGGAAATCGACCCCAAAAACATGATTTAGATATTGCCATAGGGAGGTTGCCAGTCTCGAGTACGGAGGAAGCCAAAATCATGGTGGATAAACTTATCAAGTATGATACTACCACGGGCGAGTGGCAAAAAAGAATGCTTTTTATAGCAGACAATGGCGATGAAAACAAGCACCAACTTCAATCGCAATTCTTATCTGACAAAGTAGAAAAGCTTTTGCCCGAAATGGCCATCAGTAGAGTATGGATTGACGAACACCAAGCTCCGGAAAATGCTGAAGTCAGGGGTAATAAAGCTCGTCAATTACTCAATGACTTTGTGAATAATGGAGGACTATTAGTAGACTTTATCGGCCATGGTGCGGAAACAGCCTGGACTAATGATAGGATATTGGACTTAGCGATGGTATCCCGATGGGAAAACGACGGAAAGTATCCCGTTTTTGTTACGGCGACCTGTGAGTTTGGTAGATATGATGATTGGGCCCGAAAATCAGGCGCTGAG
Source organism: Cyclobacteriaceae bacterium HetDA_MAG_MS6 (assembly GCA_019192485.1). GTDB lineage: Bacteria > Bacteroidota > Bacteroidia > Cytophagales > Cyclobacteriaceae > MS6. The sequence goes on from JAHCMJ010000023.1 coordinate 16,240, forward strand.
GTAGCCCTGCTCAACCCTACAGGTGGTGCCATCGCGCTATTAACCACTACTCGCCCCGTTTTTTTCAATACGAATTTTATAGTCAGTGATGCCTTCCACGAGAGTCTGACGAGTAGAGCGTCCGATGAGGTTATTAGACTTGGCGACATTCATGTAGAGACAAAAAATAATAGTATCGAGGGCACGATCAATCGTAACTTCACATTATTGGGTGATCCTTCGATGCAACTAAAACTGCCTTGGGCAAAACAGATAAAGGTTGACGAGATCCGGAGTCTGATAACCCACAAACTGGATACAATAGGCATGATGGACATCCTGCAGGTGGAAGGGAAAGTAAATGACCCAGAGTTTGAGGGAGAAATCGTCCTTACCTTATACGATCACCCGGAAAATCGTCAGACAAAAGGTGAAAGTGTGGGGAGTCTGCCAATGACTTTTCAATCGCAGGAACGTATTTTATCAAGAGGCATCGGACACGTGGCAAAAGGCTCCTTCTCCATACAGTTCACGACACCAAACTCTTTTTCAAACCAACAAATCGGAAAACCAAAGATCGATCTATATGCCACCGACGAGCGCCAGGAGTTTTTCGATGTGTATCAAGATTTCGTCTTGCAAATGCAACCCGTTAGCAATCAGCCGGACACTACTCCACCAACTATCACGGGCTTTCTCAACACAGCTGACTTTCGCAATGGCGACCCAACGGATAGATCGGCCATCGTCTTCGCCGATATAGAAGATGATTCTGGTCTTGACTTGACACAGCTTTGGGCCACTCTTAATCGACAAGTAAACATAAATCTTGCTTCCCAATACCAACCAACTGGCTCGAAATCTGGTAAGTTACAATATCTGCTTACCGATCTATCTCCCGGTGAGTACGAAATAGAGGTTCATGCGGCTGACCTTGCTGGCAATCATTCGACTATGCAGTACTTGTTTTTCGTCACCGACTCTGTTGAGTACTGGTCTGCAAATACTGTTGCGCTTTACCCAAATCCGGTAGATGATCTATTGACATATGAATTCAATAAACGCCATGGGGAGTTGGTGTTTTTGACTTTCCACCTTTTCGATTTTGCCGGAAAAGAGGTTTACAGTTTTGAGCAGCAAATAGGGGAAGAAACAGAGATACCATACATTTCTACTATTGATTTACGTGACCTCCTACCAGGTCAATACATTTATAGTATTCGTCTACAAACACCCTCCACCTCCAATCGTCATACTGGCCGAATCCTAAAGCGGTAGCTATCTTGTGGTGTTTTCAAGCACTTGAAATGGTAAGCCGTCCTTTACCCATCGATTGACCAACCCCATAGCAGGTACCACCTCGAAGGTCAATGCCCCCAAAACAATATCCTCATCTCCATCACCATCTTTATCTCCGCTATCCATGACTATCCATCTTCCTGCGTAGGGATCTTCAATGGTATATGGAAGAAACTCCTCGTTTTGGTTATCCAAAAGTATAAAGGATGACTCTCCATTCTGAAAGTTTGGAAAGAAGGAAATTGCTGCTAAATCAACATCGCCATCAAGATCGAGGTCTGCAGGAATGGCAGCATAGGCGCCATTGAATTGATAAAAGTACTTTTCTGAAAACTGATTGTCTCCATCATTCTCAAAGATGCGAATGCCATGATAGGGTTTGTATAAGGGTGGGTAATCTGCGTTGTCACCAGCCGTGTAAACAATATCTGGAAATCCATCCTTGTTGAAGTCAAAGAGATCGAAGAAGCTTGATCCGTATGAAGCGGGGAACCTTAGAATTCTGTCTTCCTTGAAAGTACCCTTTCCATCATTGTAGAAAATAGAAATGCCTTCATCACCTTGCCCAAAAAGGGCTATCACATCGAGATACCCGTCACCGTTAAAATCTTTCAGCTGCGTGCGAATAGCCCCAGCCACCTCCTTGATTATGTGATGTTTGAGCCCGGATGCTCTTTGCTCCCACCACGCTAACTTACCGGTCCATTTCCCAAACTCGCAAATAACCAGATCCAAAGCACCATCTCCATTCAGATCGCCCACGGAGGTATGAACAGGCCGTTGAAGGTTGTCGACAATCTTGGCCGCTTTGATGTCGGGCTCAGTCGGGAGGAGAAAAACAAAACCAGTCGGACTATCAGTGGGAGAGAACGAGCCCATAACGGTCAGCAAATAACCAGCCGGCGTGCTCTGCATGTTTACCGCAGCTTCATCAATTTTAGCAGCTTTCTCTAATTTAAGTTGACTATCCAGTTGATAAAAGGTCTTGCTATTAGCATCTCCTATGAAAAGCTTGTCTTTCTGCCACTTGACCAAAGTCGTACTTGGGGGAGTAAGGCTCATTGTTGTCGGAACAGGACGAAAGAGCTTAGTTACCGGGAGGCTGATCTTATGTTTCGCTGGAGGAAAACTATCTGGAGCGTTCTCCACAAAATAGCGTTGAATGGCATCCCACTTCTCATTCTCAATGAGTTGCTCCTCCGGAAAAATGTTTTTTGAAGTGACCCGCTTCCCGCCAGGACCGTCTTCTATAAGTGTAGCGCGGACAGAATCATTTTCATAAACTCCCAGCATATATCCCATTCTGGGAAGCACGTAATCCTTCCAGGTAGCTTTAGTTAATAGACTTGGTTCAGGCATCAGGTGACAAGCAGCACAATACTGCTGCGCCAGCCGCTTACCTTTTTCAGCTTCTTCCTCTTTGCCGAGACGCGAGCAACCACAAGCGATGATCACAAAAAAAATTGGGACGAAAACCTTTTTCACAATACTAAAAGGTGAAAAGCTAATACCAATTTTCATTCCATCTGAGCTTCTTCATGTTTCCATTTTTTTACGCTTTTATTAATTAATCATAATTCATCTCTTGAACACGTTTTCTTAAACCTTCATAATTCCAGATTTAGTTATAACCAATTGAATATCAAGATATTAATTGCTTCATCTCATTATTGCTAACATCATTTTGATTTAACACTTTCGCTGCAATGCATTAATAATCTCGTCATAGTCTCAATCTAACTTCATGGAAAAATTTATCCCTATTAAGCAATGAAAAAATTCTATCTTATTCTATTATTCGCCGTAGCAATCTCTTATTCGGGATCTGCTCAATTTGCCTTTGATATTGAGGTGGATCCGGGAGATTTTCTTCCAGACGAGCTTATCTTACCGCCCTCCCCTTTGACTAGTCAAATCCTTTTCATTGGTGGTGTTGATAAAGTACAAACTACTGCCATCGCCGGAACTACCGGAGGAGATGGCGGAGCTATCTATGGTAAGGAAGCTGGCGAAGCGCTGGCAAAGCAATGGCATGACTTTATTGGCTTCACCCCGGATCCTGACTCAGAAGATCTTGGGTGGATCTCTGTAAACCATGAAATGGTCTACGCAAGTGACAGTATTGGTGACGGTGGAGGAATGACCGTTTTCAAGGTCAAAAGAAACCCACTGACCGATAAGTTGGATATCGTGGAGCAAACATTATCTGACGGCCGAGAAGGCAAATTTTTCAATGTAGACTTCGTGAACACCGTAGGTGAAACAGGCATGAACTGTGGTGGTATCATCTCGCCTGTAGATGGTCGTATCTGGACTGCTGAAGAGTGGTTTAGAAGAGACAATGGTGATCTTTGGAGAAATGGTGGAGGTGTGAGAGATACCTCTGATTGGACTATATCCTCTGATCTGACTGGTGATTTTGACGGCCAGACCGTCAGAAAATTTGAGAACTTCAACTGGATGGTTGAGATTGATCCCAAAGAAGCCAAGGCTATCAGAAAGCAGTACAACTGGGGCCGTCAAGGTTTTGAAGGTGGAGCTGTTATGCCTGACAATAAGACTGTCTACCTGGGTGCAGATGCCACTCCTGGTATCTTTTCAAAATTCATAGCAGATACTGAGGGTGATTTCACTTCTGGTAAACTTTTCGCTTACAAACATGATGCTGAAGGTGCAGATGGTCCTTGGGTAGAGATAGACAATACCTCTCTAAGCAAAATGCTGAATTACACCGCAGAAGCATTGGCTCTTGGCGCTACCATGTTCAATAGAATTGAGTGGGTAGCTCAGTATGATGGTAAGGTCTACTTCACAGAAACTGGACGTGATGGCGTAGGTACAAGATTTCTGAACGGCGCTGCTGCCGGAGGTATAATTGATGACCACATGAACGACGCAGCCAGAGAGCGATATCCTGAGCTTGCAGACAAACCTGACGAAACTGTAAGAGATTTCATCAGAGACGGAGGTTTCGCGGACTACTACGGTCGAGTTTGTAAATTCGATCCTGAAACGGGTCTTGTCACTACCTTCGTCGAAGGCGGACCATTCTTTGAAGAGTCTCCCCAATTGGCTGAGTATCCTGAGAAGCACCTTTCAAATCCTGATGGATTGCACATCTCTGAGGTAGATGGCAAGCCATTCATGGTTATCCAGGAAGATCTAAATGGCACTTCTAACGGTCGTGTACCTGCAGGAATATCTAATAGAACCTGTGAGCTTTGGTTGCTCGACATGGCTGTTGCTGATCCTACGATCGACGACCTTACTAGGGTAACAGTTGTGCCATTAGGAGCTGAAGTCACTGGCGCTGCTTTTACCTCCGATGGAGAAACACTACTAGTAAACTCTCAGCATCCGTCTGGTGATAACCCTTTCCCTTACAACAATTCGCTGACTTACGCTATTTCAGGATGGGAAGCCGCCGTATCTGCGGTTACCAGCAATGCTCCTCAAGTAAGTGAGGCAGGTTTCCAAGTATGGCCTAATCCTGTTTCCAGAGAGCTTCAGTTTAGCCAAAGAGTTGACCTGGCAGTTTATGACATGCAAGGCAAGCGATTGAAAGTGGTAAGAAACAGACAATACATTGATGTTTCCGATTTGAGGCCTGGTGCTTATGTTATTCACACTAACACCGGAGTCAAAAGAAAATTCATCGTACAATAACGAATCACATCTATTTGGCCGGAGGGGTATGCGCCTCTCCGGTTTCTTCTTTTTCTGAGCAAACGTATGAAGAGACTTATCTTATTGGTGAGCTTATTAGCCGTAATTCCGTGGATTAGCGCATTCGATAGTGTAGAGATTGATGAAAGCCAAAAAGTGATTGCAGCCGTCAGGTCTTTGTATAAGCAGCAAGTACAGGAATTTGAGCTGAAGGCCAAACACTTTAATGCACAAGCCAAGCAAAGCACTGATGTCAAGACCTTGAAGCATCACTTTGAAGTACTACGAAAGTCTTACAAAAAAGCCGAAACACTTCTGGAGTATTACGATCCTGAGTTTGTAAAAGACTTCATTAATGGCCCCCCAATTCCATCACTGGAGAGAAACGCTCCAGGTCCTTTTGTAGTAACCCCGGAAGGCATGCAGGTCATTGACGAGTTATTATATGGAGATCATCCGGATCTGGTTGAGTTACAATCATTTTCTCAAAAACTCCTTGATAATGCCATTAGCATCAAAAGAAGTCAATCAGGAGTAGTCATCCAGCACAGGCACATACTGGAAGCTGCCAGGCTCGAACTGATTCGGATCATGTCCCTAGGCATTACAGGCTTTGATACTCCGGGATCTACTGCTGGAGTCGTTGAGTCCAAATATGCGCTAGAGGGAATAAAAGAGCTATTTCAGCCTTATGAGGACATCATCACAAAAAAACAACCCAGGCTTTGGTCCGAACTGATGACCTTACTCGACGGGGCTATCGTCTACATCGGTAAAAACCAGAACTTTGAAAAATTTGATAGGGCTCATTTCATTAGGAATTTTGGAAATCCACTCTACGCCCACCTATTGGAAATACACAAGAGATTAGGTATCGAAACCTACTACGAAGTCAACAACATTAACTTCAAACACGCTATTAACTACTTTGAAGACAACATTTTTGATAGTGATTTTTTGAACCCTGCCTACTACCAAACAGTGCATAGTTCAAAAAACAACGAAAATGTCGTTTCATTGGGTAAAACCTTATTCTTTGATCCTGCTCTTTCTGCTGACAATAAAAGGTCCTGTGCTTCTTGTCATCAACCGGATAAAGCTTTTACTGACGGCCACCCTAAAAGTATTGCTAAAGATTTCAAAGGTGTAGTTTCGCGAAATGCCCCCACCCTGATCAACGCGGTCTACGCCGATAAATTTTTTTATGACCTTAGAAGCTCATCTCCAGAAGCGCAGGTGGATCATGTCATCGCAAGTCATCAGGAGTTCAGCACCTCCTACCTGGCCGTCACGAAAAAATTAGCTCAAAGTGCAGAATATACCGAAATGTTTGCTAGGTGTTTCCCAGAATTGGGAGCAGAGCCTATACAGAAATTTTCACTGACTGCTGCTATTTCCGTTTATGTCAGTTCATTGAAAGGGCTCGACTCTCCTTTTGATCAATATATGAGAGGAGAATCCGAAGTCTTGCCGAAGGAGGCCATACAAGGCTTCAATGTTTTCATGGGCAAAGCAGCCTGTGGAACTTGTCATTTTGCTCCAGTATTCAATGGTCTCGTACCCCCACAATTTCACGAGAGTGAATCTGAGGTACTCGGTGTACCCGCTACAGCCGACATACAAACGTTGGATGAAGACGAAGGACGATATGATGGAGTAACAAAAGATCGCGCTTACATCTACCGACATTCATTCAAAACAACCACGGTTAGAAATGCGGCAGTAACAGGACCATACATGCACAATGGCGTATTCGCCAGTTTGGAAGACGTCATGGACTTTTACAACAAGGGTGGTGGAGAAGGTCACGGACTTAAAGTGACCAACCAGACATTGGCAGCTGCTCCTCTTAACCTTAGCAAAAAAGAAATTAGCCAGGTGATCAGCTTCATTAAATCCTTGACGGATACCAATGTCGACACTTCTGGCCCTGAAAAATTACCGGTATTTCCTGAAAAGTATTCATCACTAAACGATCGTAAAATTGGCGGAGATTATTAACCTACATAGCATTTCATCCCCACAAACGGGGAAATGGGACAAGAAGACGGCAATCTCTATCAGTATAGCCATTACACTAGTGGTCATGGCAATCGAGATCGTAGCCTCTTATCATGCTAATAGCCTAATGCTTTTTAGCGATGGATTGCACATGCTTACACATGCTTTGGCATTAGGTATCTCACTAATAGCGTTTTGGATTGGAGGTAAAAAAGCTTCAAGCAAATATCCTCTTGGGCTTGAAAAAATTGAGGTGGTAGCAGCCATGTTCAACGGCGTTGGACTGATCATCTTTACCATCTATATCTTCTATGAGAGCTACCTGCGCGTGATCAATCCGGCTCCAATTGATGTAATAGAGACTGTTACCATAGCTATAATAGGGCTAGCAGTCAACCTAACTACGGCCTGGATATTATTCAAAGCAGGAATAGAAGATCTCAATACCAAAAGTGCTTACCTGCATTTACTCTCTGATACCTTCTCTTCGGTTGCTATCATTTTAGGCGCTGTCATCATTTCCTTTACCGGATGGATGATAATTGATCCGCTTCTCAGCATCATCGTGGGCATCGTGATTCTGAAATGGTCATTTGGTCTATTGCGAGATGCCGTTGACTGTATACTAAACAGACAGCCGAAGCACTTGACTCCAGAAAACATCGCGGAAGAACTAGTCAAAGATTTTGAAATTGAGGAGGTACGAGACATGAGGATATGGGCCCACTCAACTACCAATGCACATTGTTCGGCATTGCTGGTATTTGATGACGAAACTGGTTTTGATACAGCGCATACGACAAGAATAGCTATGCGACGAAAACTAGCCACGACCTACAATATTCAACAGGCTTTCTTAGAGATCAGAATCAATCAATCCAATCTTGTTAAAAACTTTAATCGAGAAATAATTTAGCCATGAACACACTTAAACAAATTGTTTTCCTCTGCTCGTTTTGTGCACTCCTGGTACTAGGTGCCTGCAGCAATGATGATGATGGAGGTGACAGTAATCCAGATCCAATTGTAACCAATGCTAACACCATCGCCACCACATGGACTGTTTCAAAAGTCGTAGAGGACGGATTCGAAATTCCGTTGATAGCATTCTCCAGCTTCAGTGTCACTTTTGACATAGATACGTTGCTAGGTCAGCCTACTGATTACACAGTCGTTACTGGCAATGCTCCGTATACGCCTAACTACAACTCTCCAAATACAGGTACTTGGGCTTTCGACAACCTAGCTAATCCCACTCAAATCGTACTTGGAACGGGTGATAATGTTTCGACACTTGCTATTATTGGTGACCTAACAGAAACCGCCATCACTGTGGAATGGACCCAGCCGGATGACGTAGATAAAACTACCCCTACAATCAGTTTTGAGTTGATAGCGCAATAAATCGGCTATTCACAAGCAACCCGATACTAACACAAGCTGTACTCATCATGAATCGAGTACAGCTTTTTTATTATCAAACCTCACTATGAAATATCCAAGCCATTTGGCCTTTCCGTTTTTGACTTGTATAGCAAACTCGCAGAAGACGGTGATCTTTACAAATCAGAGTGAATTGTCATCTCGTATCTGATTGGGAATATGAATAACGCACTCAACCCCACCGCAACAGGAAAGCTTAGTCCGGAAGAAGGAAAGCAATTGAACTTTGATCTGCAATACATACAGAAAAACGAAAAGTGGTCAAGTATTGATCACCAGATAATCCAATGGATCAACCGACAGCGTGGTTAATTCGCTCTTAGCCACCTCTCTGAATCGAATTCGATCACCGGATACCAAAGCAAACGGTCTATCTCGTTTGAGATCAAACAAAGTGACAGGACAATATCCGATCAGGTTCCAGCCCCCTGGGGTTTCGGCGGGATAAATGGCTGTGAACGCATCAGCTATGGCCACAGATCCGGCAGGAACCTTAGCTCTCGGATTTGGATGCCGTCCTACATGGAGTTTATCTGGAAGTCCTTGCATATAGCTAAATCCCGGAACAAAACCTGTCATAGCAACTCGGTAAGTTTGCTCACGGTGAAGCTGTACTAATTCAGCAACTGATGTACCTATCTTCCGAGCTACTAACTCCTGATCACCTCCGAATTCTTTATCATAGCTGATTGGAAATTCAAAAAGTCTAGCTGTCTTGGAACGGTAGACTTTGGTAAGCTTTCTGGCTTCAATATTCTGAACCATCTGCTCGAAATTGACCATGAAAGGATCATAGATCACTGCAATGCTAGTCAGACAAGGGATAAGTCCTTTTTGGCCTGGAGCAGGCTCATCTTCCAGCGAATAGCGAAGAGCATCCAGTAGATGTTCTTTTGAGATTTGTATCTCTACCGCTTGGTCACCAAGTGGAACTATTTTCATTGGCTAAATGCTTTGACAGCTATCTCGTTTTCTGCCAATAGTGCTCTTGTACGCTTTAGGTTATCAACGGCATTTGGATGATCTCCATGAAAGCAAATCGACTCAGCATTTACAGGTACTGCGCTGTTATCCTCGGATATGACCTCTCTGTGCTGACAAATAGACAAAACCTGAGAGGCCACCGCATGTGGATCCTGGATCAAAGCATGGGTACGAGACCGACTAACTAGTCCTCCCTTACTATCATAGTTCCTATCCGCAAAGGCCTCTTTTACGAATAAAACTTGATTTTCGGCTGCAACCTTTTCATGTTGAGTATTTCCCAAACCCAGCAGAGGAAGTTGGTCGTCAGCTAGCTGTATGGCTCGAACAATCGCCTCAGCGTGCGGGGGATACAAAGCCGAATGCGTGTAAAGTGCACCATGTGGCTTGACATGAGACAGGCTTCCTCCAAGTGACTCAATAATTCCTTTGACAGCACTGATCTGATAGAGAATAATGGACCTCAACTCGTCTTGCTCTAAATTCATTATCCTGCGACCAAAACCCTGTAAATCAGGATAAGATGGATGCGCACCAATTTTCACTCCATTCTCTAGAGCTGTCAAGATTGTCTTTTCTATATGTATTGGATCTCCTGCATGAAATCCGCAAGCAACATTACAAGAACTCACTAATTTCAAGACCCCCTCATCGTAACCAATCGAATACTGACCAAAACCTTCTCCTACATCGGCATTAAGATCGATGGACATTTCAAATGATATTCAAGACTAACAAAATACTTCTTATGCCTAAAAGCAACAAAACAAGTAATACCAAACTTCCTAGCAAGTTAGCAATCAAACCATTCCGGTAGTCACCTAAAAGTTTTTTACTATTCATGACAAAAACGAGGAATATCCCAATGAGTGGCAGTATAAGTCCATTGGCAAATTGCGCTATTTGGATGATCCATAATGGCCTGAGTCCAAGACTGGCAAATAAAACGCCAATAGCTAGTACGCCTATCCAGACTAGGCGAAAGCTCCAACTTTTTAGCCTCTGGTCAATGCCGCAGACGCCAGTTATCGCGTAAGCAGCTGCCAGGGGGGCAGTGATTGAAGATGTTAGTCCTGCTGCCAGAATTCCCAGGGATAAAAAAGTAACCGCTGAAGCTCCCAATAAAGGTTCTAGCTGCTTGGATAAAGTTGCTAACGAAAGCTCTGCTCCATAGACATCGTACAAGGTAGTCGCTGAAGTCATCAATATGGCCATAGATATTATCCCGCCGATCATAACCGAGATAATCACATCCTTTTTTGCAGCTGGCAATGATTCCTTCTCAGGCCATTTTTCCTTCACTGTTGCGGCATGAAGGAACAAATTGTAGGGTACAATAGTAGTCCCTATAAGAGCCATGACCTGTAGTCCTGCTCCTATTGGTAAACTTGGTACCAATAACCCTTTGAGTGTCTTAAACCAATCAACTGGCAGGATTATCAGTGTAAAAAGAAATCCTATGCTCATAATAGCCACACAAGCAATCAGTATGCGTTCTATTGCTTGATAGTTGCCATTGAAAAGCACTAAAAATGCAACCAAACCAACAAAAAGAGAAAATAGAATGGAGTTTTCTTGACCAATCAAACTTGACAACCCAATAGATGCTCCAATGACATTACCGGATTGATAGGCAGCATTGCCAATTACAATGGCCACACTCACAAGAATTATTGATAAAAATTGCCATTTGGAATTGACACGTGTACGAATAGCCTCAGAAAGGCTGATTTTTCCTACTGTCCCCAACCTAGCCGTCATCTCCTGCAGGACAATTGTAGCCAAAGTAGAAAATAGCAATGCCCACAAGAGGCTGTACCCAAACTTTGCTCCTGACACGGAAGCGGTGATGATAGTGCCTGGGCCTATGAATGCGGCAGTAACCAATAAAGCGGGTCCGAAAGGTAGTTTTTTCCTAAACACCCTGGGAATTTAGAGAAAGAAAATGACATGTGATTTTGGTAAAGGCAGTACGATAAAAACCTTTACTAGTCATAAAAACTGACTATTTCTAGTCGGGGTTTGATAAAAACTGGTAATGACTTAGGCTACGCGCCCCGCTACCCACCTGTTACGGCAGCCGTAGTAACGAACTGTAATGGAATGACACAATTCACAAGAAGGATCAGCCAGTTAAGGCAGTACGATCAGCACTGATACAGGCCATAAAAAAAGGGATGCTGAGTTACCAACATCCCTTTGATAAAAACTGGCAATGACTTACTCTCCCACCTGTTACGGCAGTACCATCAGCGCTGGTGGGCTTAACTTCTCTGTTCGGAATGGAAAGAGGTGGACACCACCGCAATAATCACCATAAAATCGTCGATGAACATGTGGACACCAGCCTACGCGGCCCGCCACAATAATCACCATAAA
>JAHCMJ010000221.1 GCA_019192485.1 Cyclobacteriaceae bacterium HetDA_MAG_MS6
ATACAAACAAGGCTTGAAAATGGTTAAAAGATTAGTGGCTTGTTTTATTGTTATTTGTCCACTAGTATTTGGGTTGGTGGCAAAAGCGAATGCTCAAGTCGAAATGGCTGATCAGTTCCGAGCAGATGGAAAGATCTATGTCGTTCTAGGGGTGATTTTAATCATTTTGGCGGGCCTATTTTATTACTTATTTCGTATAGATCAACGAACCAAGAAAATCGAACAGGAGCTGGATCAAAAAGGAGAGTAGGATGAAAAAAACACACATATTCGGATTAGTAGTCATAGCCATTGCCGTAGCAGTAATTGCCACCACGGCTGGAGACGCCAGTAGCTTTGTTTCATTCAATGAAGCACAAAAAATAGCATCATCCAGCGATAGCAATAAAATACATGTAGTGGGAACTCTGAAGAAAAACGCATCGGGAGAAGTCGTGGGTGTACAGAAAAGCCCGGATAACCTTTCTTTCAAGTTTGTCATGATCGACGAGAACAACTTTGAGCAGGAGGTCTTCCATCCAAAACCCATTCCAACAGACTTTGTAAGATCTGAGCAGGTGGTGGTAGTTGGAGGCTATCAGGATGGTTCCTTTATTGCGGAAAAAATATTGCTTAAGTGCCCCTCTAAGTACCAGGAGGATCAGCTAAACGTATAGTTCATGCATTATTTTATTGGCAATCTGGGCCACATCTTCATGATTCTGGCCTTTGTATCCTCTTTGATTGCATCCATTGGCTTCTTCCTCGAATCCAGAAGCCCAAAAGATAAATGGAACAGATTCAATACTATCCAATTCTATATTCACAGTGTTAGTATTCTTGGCGTATTGGTCGCGCTATTTGTCATTATCAACAAACACTACTTTGAGTATCACTACGCCTGGAACTACTCATCAAAATATCTACCTATTTACTACCAGATATCCAGCTTTTGGAATGGCCAGGAGGGCTCTTTCCTGCTTTGGATGTTTTGGAATGTAATCCTCGGATTGGTACTACTTCACACTAACAAATCCTGGAAAGCTCCTGTCATGACGGTCATGTCCGTGACCCAGCTTTTTCTGACTTCAATGGTCCTGGGTATTGTCCTGTTCGATGTAAAAATCGGCAGCTCTCCTTTTCTGTTGTTGCGAGATGTCATTTCCGATGCCATTTTCAAGGTCAATCCTGATTTTGTCCCTGAAGATGGCCGTGGGCTCAATCCACTGCTGCAGAACTATTGGATGGTCATCCACCCTCCAACTTTGTTCTTGGGTTTTGCTAGCACCGTCGTGCCATTTGCCTTTTGCATCTCAGGAGTAGTTACAGGAAAATACAAGGAATGGATACGTCCTGCTTTGCCCTGGGCTCAATTTTCAGCGGCTATACTGGGAGTGGGTATTCTGATGGGCGCTTACTGGGCATATGAAACTTTGAACTTTGGCGGGTATTGGAACTGGGACCCCGTTGAGAATGCCATATACGTGCCGTGGCTCACTTTGGTGGCCGGTATGCATACCATGATTGCTTACAAAAAAAGTGAGAATGCTTTAAAAGCCTCGGTCATTTTGATTGTAGTTACTTTCATTTTGATCCTGTACTCGACCTTCCTGACCAGAAGTGGGGTGTTGGGAGAAACTTCTGTTCACAGTTTTACAGACTTGGGCTTGTCAGGGCAGCTTCTGATCTATCTTTTTGTATTCACACTGGTAGCCTTCTTTTTTATTGCAAAATCCTGGAAGAAAATGCCCTCTACAGAGGAAGAAGCATCTATGTATTCTAGAGAGTTCTGGATCTTCATGGGAGCAACAGTTCTCGGGTTGATGGCTTTTCATGTGATTGCTATTACGTCCTTTCCTGTCTACAATGATGTGGCCGGACTATTTGGATTTGATCTTAATCTGGCCCCTCCGACGGACCCCGTAGAGTCTTATAGCAAAGTGCAAATCTGGTTGGCAATTGCATTGGCGGGACTCTCTGGCACGGGTCAATTCTTCTGGTGGAAGAAAATGGATGGTAAACAGCTTTGGAAAGAAATGCAGGGGCCAGTCATCATTTCGATGATACTTGCTATTGTTGTTTTTCTGGTAACGGGTGTGGACAAAATTTCTTACCTGATGCTTTTGTCATTCTCCATTTACTCTATTGTTTCCAACGCCAAAATTCTGTGGTCTTTGAGAAAAAGTAGTCTGAAACTGACCGGAGGATCTATTACACACATTGGAGTTGCGATGATGTTGATTGGTATTTTGTTTTCTTCGGGGTACTCCAAAATCATCTCTCAAAATTATACTGGCCGTATCTGGAATAAAGAATTACCGGAGGATATCAACCTCAACAACCTGCTCATTTTTCTGAATGAGCCACGGCAAATGGGTCCTTACACTCTCACTTACAAAGGGATACTGAAAAAAACAGCAGATGGTGAGTTCTTAAACGCTTTGGACGTGATTCCAACTCAACACCCATTAAAATATCAAGTCATAGGTACAATGGATACGGTACTAATAGAAAATCCCGAGAACAGCTATTTTGAGGTGTTGTATCAAAAAAACAACGGAGACGAGTTTACGCTTTATCCCAGAATTCAAAAGAACGAGCAATTTGGCATGATGTCGTCTCCCGGTATCACCAGGACACTCAAAGCCGACTTGTATACACACATCACTTTGGCGCCAGATAACCTGGAGGAGCGTGAGTGGTCAGAAACAAAAGAAGTATCCGTACCAATGGGTGAAACGTTCTTTGTAAATGACTATGTAGCACGGTTTGTGAAAATGGAACGCCTCACAGATGCAGCAGAATTTGATTTGGGTCCTGAAGATGTTGCTGTCAAAGCCATTATCGAGGTCGAGGGGGAAACCAAAACCTATATAGCCGAACCTATCTATTTGATTAGAAACAGAATGGCAGGCAAAATTCCTTTCCTGATAAATGATCTCGCTTCGCAGTTGACTATCCAATCTATCAACCCAGAGAAAAACAGCTTCACTTTTGGCATTCAAACCACTCAGAAGGATTGGATCATTCTGGAAGCTGTCGAAAAGCCATTGATCAACCTGCTATGGACAGGCACCTTGCTTTTAGTCATCGGTTTTGCAGTTGCCGTGTATCGTCGGTATGATGAATTTGCTAAAATGCGGGACAAAAAAATGGAGTGATGACCCCCAGACCGACAGCTCTTTCGGTATCCTTTATTGGAATTGGCAACGTAGCCTTTCACCTGATTGCTGTATGTCTTGAGAAAGGAATTCCTATTGATACAGTCCGTGGCAGAAACGCTACACAACTTCAGGGTTTAGCAGAGCATTTTAAGAATGCCCTTGATATCTCGGAATCGAAGGACTTAAGTTCATTAAATTCAGACTTGATCTTCATCGCTGTACCAGATCACGCCATTTCTAATGTGCTGGAGACTTACATTTTCCCCGAAAGGTCAGTTGTCGTGCATACTTCAGGAAGCACTCCCCTGACTATTTTTGACCGAATCCGAAAGCCTTTTGGGGTTTTTTATCCACTCCAAACTTTCAACAAAACTCGACCGGTTTCTTTTTCGCAAATACCGATTTTTATAGAAGGTGATTCAAAAGAAACTGAAAGCGTACTTTCGACTTTAGCCTCTCGTCTCAGCGAAAATGTTAGATCCATGGACTCTTATCAAAGAGCTGTCCTCCACCTTGCTGCTATATTTGCCAATAATTTTACCAATCACCTAATGCAAATTGCGCAGGAGATCCTTGAAGAAGAGGGCCTCGATTTTGGTGACTTGGAGGCACTACTAGCAGAGACATTTTTCAAAGCTTCAGCCATATCACCGACACAGGCGCAAACTGGCCCCGCAGTCCGAAATGATCTAAGTACAATAAAAAACCACCTGACATTACTGAAAAACCCAAAACATCGAGAACTTTACCAATTAATATCTCAGAGTATTTCAAACAAAAAACACTGAGTTGGAATGACAGTATGATCTCCTTTTGGCTACAAAACTTTGTAGGATTTTTAAAGGCCAGTAGGGTGCCAAACCTCATTGTGATTGCTCTAGCACAGATACTGGCAGCGCGGTTTCTGATCGTTGAACCCATCAGCTTCTTTGATATACGATTCCTCGCCTTGGTAGTCAGCACCACTATGGTTGCTGCAGGCGGTTACATTATCAATGACTATTATGATCAAAAAATTGATATGGTCAATCGACCTGATAAAGTGGTTGTCGGAGTAGGCCTCAAGCGACGAATGGCTCTTTTTTCTCATTTTAGCCTAACAATAGGCGCCATCTTAGTGGGGCTGTATAGTAGTTGGGTTGTAGCTGTCATACACACATTTTCAGTTTTTTGTCTTTGGTACTATTCTAATCATCTTCGTCGCTTACCGTTTCTCGGGAATCTCGTCATCGCTTCAATGACAGGTCTAACTCTGGTGCTCATTTCGATCTATACGCAACGAAACCAAGACCTTATTACGATCTATGCTTTTTTCGCATTCCTAATCATGCTTATTAGAGAAGTGATCAAGGATATTGAGGATGTGAAAGGTGAAGCTGCATTTGGCTGTATTACAATTCCCGTGGTGTGGGGTGTTCGAGGAGCAAAATTCACCATCTATATTATCGCCCTTATTGGCGTTACTTTACTTGGTTCGTTCCTTATGGTGCAAGAAAACTGGATGCTTCGAGGATTCTTCCTGATGCTGACACCCGTTTTTGTTTGGTTTTTGTATCGCTTGGCTCAAGCCGATCGTCATGATGAATTTACTTTTTTAAAGAATTTCACCAATCTGCTGATGCTACTCGGCTTAGCCAGTATCATATTAATCTGAAATATGCCGATCAAAATAGCCATCTTCGCATCCGGAAGCGGATCCAACGCCGAGAACCTTGCGAATCATTTTCGCGGTCACCATGAGATCCAAGTATCCAAAATCCTAACTAACAATCCAAAAGCCTTTGTGCTAAATCGGGCACAGCAACTTAACATTCCATCTCAGGTATTCGCCAAAGAGGAATTTAGGAGCAATGCATTCTCTCAAGGCTTGTATGAAGAGGGAGTGGACTTCATTGTTCTGGCGGGTTTTCTGTGGTTAGTTCCACCGCATTTGATTGCAACTTATCCAAATAGGATTATCAATATTCACCCCGCATTGCTACCTAAGTATGGCGGCAAGGGTATGTATGGACAACACGTCCATGAAGCCGTGATCTCCCAGGGAGAACATGAGTCTGGCATCACTATACATCTTGTAAATGAGAAATTTGATGACGGTCGGGTTTTGTTTCAAGCTAAGTGTACTGTGGAAACTAGAGATACGGTAGCTTCTCTGGCTAAAAAAATCCATCAACTTGAATACGAGCATTTCCCCCAGGTAGTAGAAAATTATATCTCTCAACTAGATCGAGAGATTGAAAGCCGGGTTGAAGTTTAGCACCTTTAGCGCCGCTTTCAGAACTCATATTTATCCTTACTTTTGCAGCTTATTTTTAACAGATGAGTCAGAAAAAAATCCGATCCGCTTTAATTTCCGTATTTCACAAAGATGGACTTGATCCTATCATTGACAAGCTGAATGAACTGGATGTACAGCTCTACTCTACGGGTGGCACAGAATCCTACATCAAGAACAGAGGAATTCCTGTGACCGCGGTCGAGGATATCACCGAATATCCATCTATTTTCGGTGGTCGGGTCAAGACTCTACATCCAAAAGTATTTGGTGGTATTTTGCACAGACGGGATAACGAAAATGACCTGGAGGAAAAAGACAAGTACCAGGTCCCCTCCATCGATCTGGTGATCGTAGATCTGTACCCTTTTGAGGAAACAGTGGCGAGTGGAGCAGATGAAGCTGCGATTATTGAAAAAATAGATATAGGCGGTATCGCGCTGATTCGAGGTGCCGCGAAAAACTTCAATGATGTAGTGATCGTCAGCTCTAGGGAATACTACGGGGATTTGTTGCAATTACTAGATGATAAAGGTGGATCAACGGAGCTTGCAGACCGTAAGCTGTTCGCAGCCAGAGCATTTGATACATCATCACATTATGATTCGGCGATTTTCGATTATCTGAATGCGGATGGATCAGTTCCCTCTTTCAAGGTAAGCGCTCAAGGCAATAAGCCACTTCGTTACGGGGAAAATCCTCACCAGCAAGGCGCTTTTTACGGCGATCTAAACAAATATTTCGAGCAACTGCATGGAAAGGATATCTCGTATAACAATCTAATCGATATCGAGGCAGCTGTACAACTCATCAAGGAGTTTGGCGACCAGACCGCTTTTGCCATTTTAAAGCACAATAACGCTTGCGGACTCTCAACAGCAAATACAGTGGTAGAAGCATATCAAAAGGCTTTTGAAGCAGATCCCATTTCAGCCTTTGGGGGGATTTTAATTACTAATCAAGAGGTTGATCAGAGTGCAGCAGAAGCCATGAACAGCCTTTTCTTTGAAATATTGATTGCACCATCTTTCACTGAAGGTGCGTTAACTATATTGAAAAAAAAGAAGAATAGAATATTATTAATACAAAAGCGCAAGTGGAATCATCAAAAGCAATTTCGAAGTTTGCTGGGTGGCGCTATTGTCCAGGATTATGATTTAAAGACTGACGACCACACTGACCTAAAAGTGGTCACTAAAAAATCACCCGCCGAAAGTGAAATCGAAGACCTGCTATTTGCCTCTAAAGTCTGTAAACACACCAAATCTAACACTATTATACTAGCAAAAAACGGGCAACTACTTGCAAGCGGAGTAGGACAGACATCTCGAGTAGACGCCCTCAATCAAGCTATTGAGAAAGCACAAAAATTTGGTTTTGACCTCAAAGGTTCGGCAATGGCATCAGACGCATTTTTCCCGTTTCCAGACTGCGTAGAGATAGCCGACAAGGCAGGGATAGGTGCTGTGATACAACCTGGAGGTTCTGTCAAGGATCAATTGTCAATTGATTATTGCGATGAAAACAACATTTCAATGGTCTTCACGGGCTTCAGACATTTTAAACACTAGATTGAACCCCGTAGTAAGGAAACAATTAGTAAATTTCAACCAAGTATAACGGAGAAAATAATTAAATGTCTTTTCTAGATTTCTTTTCAAGTGACATTGCAATAGACCTTGGCACGGCAAATACGCTGATTATCAGCAAAGATAAGGTGGTGGTGGATGAGCCTTCGATTATCGCTATTGACAAAAACTCCAACAAGGTTTTGGCGATAGGTCGTGAAGCCATGCAGATGCATGAAAAGACACATGAAAACATCAAGACCATCCGACCCTTAAAAGATGGCGTCATTGCAGACTTTCATGCCGCAGAACACATGATCCGTGGTATGATCAAAATGATCGACGGCCAGAGCAAAAGACTCTTCCCGGCTTCTCATCGCATGGTGATCTGCATCCCTTCCGGAATCACGGAGGTGGAAAAACGAGCAGTGCGCGACTCGGCTGAGCACGCCGGCGCGAAAGAAGTTTATATGATTCATGAGCCGATCGCAGCGGCAGTTGGTATTGGTATCAATATAGAGCAACCTGTGGGATCTATGATCGTGGATATAGGGGGTGGTACCACAGAGATTGCTGTAATTGCGCTCTCGGGTATTGTTTGTGATCAATCGATCAGGGTAGCTGGTGATTCCTTTAACAAGGACATTCTGGACTACATGAGAAGACAGCATAATCTACTGATTGGCGAAAGAACTGCGGAACGGGTAAAAATTGAAGCAGGCTCAGCTCTCACGGAATTGGACGAGGGGCCTGAAGACTACGAAATTCGTGGTAGGGATTTGATGACTGGAATTCCTAAGGTGATCAAAATATCATACTCAGAAATTGCTTTTGCCTTAGATAAATCAGTTTCTAAAATCGAAGAAGCTGTTCTGAAGGCACTTGAGA
>JAHCMJ010000222.1 GCA_019192485.1 Cyclobacteriaceae bacterium HetDA_MAG_MS6
TACTGATTATCTTATTGGGAGTGTATCCTCGGTTGTTATTGGATCCTATTAACGGGACCATCAATCAGTTTGTAGATCACGTGATGTCTTACGGTAGTTTACCCAACCCTTAATACCACTTGGATCTGCTCACCACTTTAGAGACTATCATCGCAGAGCTGACCTTGCTCCAAAGTGAGATCGCGATCCTCTCCGGAGCAATCCTGCTGTTGGTGGTGGGCCTGTTCAGACCTCCGACACTAGTACTAAAAGCTATTTTTGGTATTACTCTTTTAGCTGGATTCTTGCTTATTGGGGATCATGATGGATTGGTACTAAATCAATTCGTACAATTGGATCGTCAAGCGAATATCTTCAAGTATTTGATTCTGGCCAGTACCTTGGCGCTCCTGCTGTTTCCATCCCATCGATTTCAAAATGTTGAATACTATTTTTTACTATTGAGTGCGGTGGTAGGTAGTTTTTTTATGATTGATGCACATCATTTATTGATTACTTTTCTGGCTTTGGAGCTGACATCTTTTGCTTCTTATATACTAACCAATTTTCGATTCAGAAGATCGTCATTCGAAGCGTCTATCAAATATCTTTTGCTAGGAGCAGTGAGTTCTGCGATTATGCTCTACGGTATCTCTCTGCTTTATGGTGCTTCAGGAGGTTTTCTGCTAGCGCATTTGCCTGATAGTAAATTGTCAATAGTTGGATTACTACTATTTTCTGTAGGCGTTCTTTTTAAAACATCTGTTGCACCATTTCATATATGGACACCGGCGACCTATCAGGAAACACCCACGGAAGTAGTTGCCTTTTTTTCAGTAGTGCCAAAAGTTGCGGGACTCATTCTAATTCTACACATCCAGCAAGCCTTACCTGAGTCTTTGCAATCTGACATGATTCTCTTTTGGATGGGATTGGCGTTGGTCACCGTAGTTATCGGAACTTTCGGAGCCATATACCAAAAGCACGCTACAAGGTTAATGGCCTATGGAGCTATTGCTCATTCAGGGTTTTTGTTACCCATGGTAGTGCTGTCTACGGAGATGTCTTTCGGAGCTTTTGTGTATTATGCCGTAGTATATGCTGTAATGAATATGGGAATCTTCTATTTTCTATCACTACATGATCAGCATCAGATCACGGAGTTGCGCGATTTCGGTGGTTATGGAAAGCAATACCCGTGGTTAGGTGCGGCGATAGTAGTTGTACTAATTGCTTTGACAGGTCTTCCACCAACTGCAGGGTTCACGGCAAAGTTGTTTCTTTTCTCCACCGTATGGTCATATTTTCATACCTCCGGCTCCCTGTTGATCTTGACCTATTTCGTGATAGGTATTTTGAGTACAGGTATTTCCTTGTATTACTATTTACGTATACCATATCAATATTTTTTGACAGATGGACGACATAAGATCCTGAAAGTAAGCAAGGTGCAAATTGTCCTCGTAACTTTTTTCGCTGTCGTGTTGTTGTTGCTCTTTACTCGACCTGATATTTTAGGTAGCTTTGTGGTAACTTATCCGTAGCAAAATGATGTCCTTAAACCATGAGTGACTCCATCAAACACGAATGTGGGGTCGCCCTCCTGCGTCTCCGAAAACCTCTCCAATACTACATTGATAAATACGACACGCCCGCCTATGCTATAAGCAAAATGTATCTGCTGATGCAGAAACAGCATAATCGCGGTCAAGATGGCGTAGGCATCGCCAACATCAAGGTAGGAATGTCGCCAGGCTATAGATACATCAGTCGCTATCGGACTATTGATCCCAGACCCATTGAGGATATCTTTGGGAAAGTCACTAAGAAGTTTAAGAAAGCACAACGAGAAGGAGGGGAGAATTACTACAATGCAGATTGGTTAAGAAAAAACTATGCTTATACCGGAGAACTTTGGTTAGGGCACCTTCGCTACGGTACGCATGGTAAGAATACGATTGAAAGTTGCCACCCTTTTCTCCGTCAAAATAACTGGCGTAGTCGAAACCTTGTGGTGGCGGGAAATTTCAATATGACCAATGTGGATGAGCTCTTCAATAAATTGGTCGATCTGGGACAGCACCCCAAGGAGCGCGCGGATACAGTCACCGTCATGGAGAAGATAGGGCATTTTCTCGATGATGAAAATCAGCAGATATTTCAAAAGTACAAAGACCAATGTAGCAACGAGGAGATCACCCGCCTCATAGAAGAAGAGTTGGATTTGCAGCGAGTACTGGAGCGATCTTGCAAAGATTTTGATGGCGGATATACAATGGCTGGTCTGGTAGGATTTGGATCCAGTTTTGTGGCCAGAGACCCAGCAGGCATCAGACCCGCTTACTATTATACTGATGATGAAGTGGTGGTAGTGGCGTCGGAGAAGCCCGCGATCAAAACTGCCTTGGATTGTAAATATGAGGATATTAGGGAGATCAAACCCGGTCATGCTTTGATTATCAACAAGGATGGCGACTTCAAAGAGCAAAAATTCATAGAACCTGTAGAAAAGAAATCATGTAGTTTCGAACGCATCTACTTTTCCAGGGGGACAGACCCTAATATCTACCACGAACGTAGGAGATTGGGTGAGTTGTTAGTCCCCCAGGTGTTGAAGTCTACGAATTCAGATTTGAAAAACACGGTATTCAGCTATATACCCAGCACTGCGGAGACCTCTTTTCTGGGATTAATGGGTGGCTTAGATGATTACCTGATCAGCAGACGCAAGGACTTCATTCTGGATGAGAAGCCGAATGCGGACTCGTTAGAAGACTTATTATCGTTTAAGCTGCGAGTGGAAAAGCTGGTTTTGAAAGATGCAAAGCTGAGGACCTTTATCACCGATGATGCACATCGCGATGACTTGGTGGCTCATGTATATGACACTACTTACGAGGTTGTGAAAAAAGGAGCTGATACGCTTGTAGTAATCGACGATAGTATCGTGCGGGGAACCACTCTGGAGAAAAGTATTCTTACTCTTTTGGATAAGTTGGATCCGAAAAAAATTGTGATTGTTTCATCTGCTCCACAAATCAGGTTTCCTGACTGCTATGGCATCGACATGAGCAAGATGAAGGAATTTGTTGCTTTTAGAGCGGTATTGGCACTATTGGATGAAAGTGGGAAGCAATATCTTCTGGATGAAATCTTTGATAAGTGTCTAGCTTCTGTGGGCGACCCGGGTCAGCCCAACTATGTCAAGGAACTTTATGAGCCATTTACTTATGAGGAGGTGTCCGCAAAGATCACCGATATCGTTCGTCCCCCTCGGATGAATGCCGAGTTAGAAGTAGTGTACCAGACTGTGGAGAATTTGCACAAAGCTTGTCCCAATCATCTTGGTGACTGGTATTTTACAGGAGATTACCCAACACCTGGAGGCAATCGCGTAGTCAATAGATCATTTATCAATTTCATGAAAGGGGTCGAGATACGAGCTTATTGATTAAGTGGCTCTTGTTTTGTCATACTGACAACATTTTCTAGACCATTTTGAAAAAAAAAGCAGGAGTAGAATGCTTAGCTATTCTTTTTTAAAATGCATTTATGATTGTGCGATTTCGGAATATAATTTGGTGTGGGTGAGTATGTAATTAGATAATATTTCATTTGGTGTCCAAATACATATGAAAGCTATTAACTCAAAAAACAAAACATTAACGCCCAATCCTTGGAAGTTTGGATATCGTGCTCTTATCTTTGAGGCATCATTCAATTTCCGATTAAAAGATAATTTATAGAGAAGCGTACAGAGACAGGCTCGTTGACACGCTAGCAACCTGAATCAAGAATCAAGGTGCTAATTCCTGAACTGAGAAGTGAATATAAATTATGAAAAAACACACTACACCAAATAGTTCGAAATTCTTTCAATCAGCAGGTATTTGCTGTTGTTGCTGAACTAAAGAGATTTCTCAGATATATAATCTGGATTTCAATCTACTCTTCAACCTATTAATGTAAATGAATTTCGAAACTCAAGCCATCCGTACTCAAATTGAAAATGCCCTACATAGGGAGCATTCTTCACCATTGTTTTTGACAAGCAGCTTCACGTTTGTCGATGCGGAGGAAGCCAGGGCCATGTTCAATGATGAGATACCGGGCAATATCTATAGTAGGTATTCTAACCCCAATACGGATGAGTTCGTTTCGAAAATGTGCTTGCTGGAGGGCGCCGAAGATGGTATAGCAACAGCGACCGGCATGTCGGCAATGTTTACCAGCATAGCAGGTTTACTCCAGAGTGGAGACCATATTCTGGCTTCCAGAGCACTATTTGGTTCTACTCACCAACTGCTTACAAAGATTCTGAATAAGTGGGGCATAACCCACACCTATTTTAACCTGCAAGAGCCTGATTCCTGGGAGTCAATGATAAAGTCTAATACAAAAATGATTTTTGTGGAGACACCATCTAATCCCGGGTTG
Source organism: Cyclobacteriaceae bacterium HetDA_MAG_MS6 (assembly GCA_019192485.1). Classification (GTDB taxonomy): domain Bacteria; phylum Bacteroidota; class Bacteroidia; order Cytophagales; family Cyclobacteriaceae; genus MS6. Next base: position 4,417 of record JAHCMJ010000222.1, read on the forward strand.
GATATAGTGGACTTGGAATATTTGGGTCGCCTTTCAGATAAGCATGGCATAATATTGAACGTTGATAACTGTTTTGCTACACCCTATTTGCAAAATCCGATTGAGTTTGGGGCTCATATAGTAGCGCACTCCGCTACTAAGTTTATTGATGGGCAAGGACGCACACTTGGTGGAGCTATATTGGGCAATAAAGAATTGATCGAAGAGATTCGAACTTTTGCCAGGCATACTGGACCCAGTCTCTCGCCGTTCAATGCTTGGACGTTGAGCAAAAGCCTGGAAACACTTGCGGTACGCATGGATCGCCATTGTGATAATGCACTCAATATAGCTCGCTTCTTAGAGGAGCATGAGGAATTGAAAGAGGTCAAGTATCCGTTTTTAGAGAGTCACCCGCAATACCAGTTGGCCAGAAAACAAATGAAACAAGGAGGTGGTATCGTCACTTTCGTGGTCAAGGGTGGTTTGGAAAGAGGAGCATCATTTCTAAATCATTTGAAAATGATCAGTCTCACACCAAACCTTGGTGATACCCGTACTACTGCGACTCATCCGGCCAGTACCACCCACTCCAAGTTGACCGAAGATGAGCGAGCTAGTGTCGGCATAGCGCCTGGTTTGATCAGGATATCTGTGGGACTGGAAAATGTAAATGATATCGTGGATGACATTAAGCAAGCCTTATTGGCAAGTAAACTGAAAAAAAAGAACCCTGTGACTAATGATGTCGTAGATTAGCTTACTATCTGATGAAAATACCATTAAATCATATAATCGAAATCTGTTGTTGCTGCTGTCGCATGTGTTGTCAAGCATGCCGATCTATGTCGTCACCAGGTTAGCGTTAAGCGTGATTTAATTGAAAAATAATTAAAAACCCAAAACCCTGGTGGACTCAAACCCCGGGGTTTTTTTATGAATTTAAAAATTTGATCTGAATTTAATATGGCTCAAACAGTACTCTCTCCAGCGGCTCAAAAAGATGTAGTAGAACTACAAGACAAAATTGATAGGTTTAAAAAAGGTGAGATTCCGGAGGAACGTTTCAAAGCGTTTCGCCTAACTCGCGGTGTCTATGGCCAGCGACAGCAAGGCGTGCAGATGTTTCGTCTGAAACTCCCTTATGGAAAGATCACTCCCTTGCAGTTGAAGACTGTTGCGCGACTTTCTGATACTTATACCAATGGTAACCTGCACCTGACTACCCGACAAAATATTCAATTGCACTACGTTCATCTGGAGGACACTCCTGAGATGTGGGCAGAGTTAGAGCGAGTAGGAGTTACCACACGTGAAGCTTGCGGAAATACAGTGAGAAATGTGACGGCGTCTCCTTTTGCGGGGATAGATCCGGATGAGCCATTTGACGTTACACCATATGCGCAGGCCGTATTTGAGTATTTTTTGAGAAACCCAATTTGCCAGGATATGGGCCGTAAGATCAAGATGGCATTTTCTTCCAGTGAGGAGGACTCGGCTTTCACTTATATTCATGATTTTGGGTTTATTCCAAAGCTAGATGGTGACAAACGAGGATTTAAAGTTGTACTGGGGGGAGGGCTTGGAGCTCAAGCCTTTATGGGCCAAGTTGCAACTGATTTTCTTCCTGAGGATCAATTGATTCCATTTATTGAAGCTGGCCTTCGGGTTTTTGATCGCTACGGAGAGCGTGAAAGAAGACATAAAGCCCGATTGAAATTTTTGATCGAGCCGAAAAAGGGAATTGGATTAGATGGTTTCTTGAAATTGCTAGATGAAGAGAAGAAAGCACTACCGTATCAGGCATTTGATATTGATAGAAATACGGTAAACCAGGAAATACCATCATTCAATCAGGTAGCCAGACATTCTATCAAAGATTTACGTGCCTTCGAGGATTGGAAAGCCGCCAATGTCTTTAATCAGAAGCAAGCAGGGTATTTTGCAGCTAAGGTGCGAGTGCCACTAGGGAATATCTCATCTGATACTGCCAGAAGTTTGGCTTTGATAGCAGAAAAGTATGCCTCTGACGATATTAGATTCACTATCAATCAAGGACTGGTACTGAAGTTTCTAAGAGAAGAAAACCTTCCAAATGTATATGCGGAACTAAGTGAGCTTGGTTTAGCTGAACCTGGTTTTGATACATTGGCCGACATCACCGCCTGCCCAGGTACTGATACTTGCAACCTTGGTGTGACCAATAGCACCGCCCTTTCTACAGTGTTAGAGGATTTGGTCAGAAGTGAATATCCGCATCTGATCAGTGAGGCTTTGATTAAAGTCAAAATCAGTGGATGTATGAATGCTTGTGGTCAGCATATGATCGCTAACATAGGTTTTCATGGGAGCAGTATTAAGCATGGGGGCAAAGTAGCTCCTGCGATGCAGGTAGTAATTGGTGGAGGGGTCGATCCTGATGGCAAAGGATATATTGCAGAGAAGGTAGTCAAGATCCCAACCAAAAGGATACCTGATTCTCTACGCTGGTTGCTGAATGATTTTGAAGAAAACAGTGCAGAAACCGAATACTTTAATGAGTATTTTAGAAGACAGGGTAAGATGTACTTCTACAATCTGTTGAAGCCCTTGGCCGATCTTTCAGAAGCTGCAGTCGAAGACTTTCAGGATTGGGGCCATGTGGAGGAGTTTGTGCCTGAAATTGGCGTAGGTGAATGCGCTGGTGTAGTTTTAGATTTGGTGGGTACCATCATGACTGACGCTGAGGAGCGTCTTAACTGGGCTAAAGAAGCTTTAAGTAATCAGAAATGGGCCGACGCCATATACTACGGTTATAACTCTTTGATAATTGGAGCTAAAGCCACCTTACTAAGTAAAGACATTCAATGCAATACGCACAAAGGCATTATAGCAGATTTTCAGCAGCATATTGATGATCAGGGCTTGATCAAATTGACAGAGCGATATACTGATACTGTTTTACAAATCAATAAGCAAGAACCGTCCCAGGCATTTGCTGAGCACTATATTAAGGAGGCGTCTTCTTTTTTGAGCCAGATTGTGGCATTGCGACGATCAGAGACCATTGCGGAAGGGGATGAGAAGTTAGTTGTTAGCAATTTTTATAAAGCATAAATGGGGCTATATCCAAAATTGACCTTAGTAGGAGCAGGACCAGGAGATCCTGAATTGATCACGCTTAAAGGCGTGAAAGCCTTGCGAAAAGCTGATGTTGTGTTGTACGATGCGTTGGTGGATCCTGAGTTATTGGAGTTTGCTCCGGATGCAGAGCACATTCCAGTGGGCAAAAGAGCAGGTAAAGCCAGTGTGTCTCAGGATACTATTCATCAGTTGATTGTTGAAAAAGCATTAAGCAAAGGACATGTAGTTCGCTTAAAGGGCGGCGATCCTTTTGTTTTTGCCAGAGGTTTTGAAGAATTAGAGGTTGCTCGCAAGTATGGTATTGAGACCGATGTCGTTATAGGGATCAGTAGTGTGATGT
>JAHCMJ010000223.1 GCA_019192485.1 Cyclobacteriaceae bacterium HetDA_MAG_MS6
CCCCAAGGTCTGTTAAGCCTCCTTTGATATAACTGGCATGTAGCGAAAACTTGTCAGCCAATCGGTCCATATCTGCGTTTACCCTGACTACCGCAGGAGATCTTTCATTGATCTCATCGGGTATCAGGAGGCTTCCTCCAAGTTGTATTTTGCCTAGGATATGTCCTGTCAAACTACCGTAGATACCAGATTTTTTCTCGATTGCCGCCAGTGATAATATCTTATCATCTTTATTGATCTCATAAGATGCATCAAAAAATTGAGGTAAATAGTTGTCTGTATAAGTAAGTCTTTCAATCCTGATATCGGTACTCATGACATCTGCGATGAAGTGAAATCTGAAATTCATACCGAAGCTGAAACCACTGCCATTCTTGAAGCTATTGGCTGTTTCCGTATCAAAAAGCGCACCGATGGCACTGGTGAGCGTATCAGATTCTACATTGAGTCGGGAGTAATTAAGAAAAGCGTCGATCTGGATAAAAGGTACCCTTAATACCGTAAATCCTGCATCTATGCCAAAGGCACCAATTCCTGGTCTGGTAAATGCATATTGAGTTGAAGTGCTATCGGTAAGTGGTAAGTCAGTTTGATCTTTGTCCCTAAGGAAAGTGGCCCCAATCTCAAAAGTTTGAATGATGGGAATGCCAGTTCGGGAGAGTGGTCGAACGTAAGGCCTCAATACAAAAAGGTTGAGCGAGGAAGGGTCAAAGTCACTATACATGCCCTCAATTCCCGCGAACCCCTGATAGTTGATGTCATAATGGAGCCCAACTTTTCTTTTTTCATAGCTGACAGTGTTTGTATAGTTGTTGACTAGACCTCCAAAACCTATCATAGTGCCATTCAAATCGCCTACTTTGACATAGACAGGGTCCTGCTTCTGATTGCCAAAACGTAGGTAACGAATCAGTCGTGCTGCTCCAACTCCATCTTTAAATATTTCACTACGGAAAGATCCGTCTTCTAGATTGAATAGTACAGGGACATTCAGTCCAACACCAATCTTCCAAATCTTAAACTCCGGAGAGAGCACCATGCCAGCGTAAGTTTCGCCTCCGATTCGCGTGACTGTCAGACCTCCATTGACTGAGTTACGGGTAGAAGATGGGAGAGGAGTTCTAAAATCATCCATAGGAGGTGCTGGTGCTCTTTCCTTCCTGATCTTTGGTTCTTCCTCTGTTAAATCTTCCGTCAGGTTTTCTGGTAGCTCTTCTTGTACATCTAAGGAATCTGCCGGTACTTGTTGTATCAGGTCCAAAGAGTCTGTAGGAATGGATGGATCCGGTATCGTATCGGACGCCGCCAAAACTGGCATTACTACTTGTTGCTGAACGCTCTGAACCTCTGTTTTAGGCTGATCCGCATTCTTCTTTTTCTTCTTTTTCTTTTTGGTGTCTTCCCACAGGTGTTCATACTCTGAATAGTCATTATCCTGACTGACAGCTGGCCAAGTATATGAGAGTGCCATTATTAGAATTAGGAAAGTAGCAGGTTTCATGAGTCGATTATTAGGTTTCAAGGATCAAAATCAAATTGTAATGTCTAAATCTGTTTTCTTCATCAAGTTGATAAAAAGCAACTAAGGGACATTTAAAAATGCAATTTCAAATATATAAAATGCAATATTTCTTTTAACTAAGGTCAAATCTAATCAAGTCACCCCCTAAAACCTCTGGGTAAATTGCTGATCCAAGCTGGATGTTGCTATCCGTAAAATGTAATTATTCTTTAATCATAGGTTAGAATTCAGAACCATTTAGGTCAGATATGCAGTACTAATTAGCTTTTGGGATGGTAGAGTTGAGGATAAGATTGTTCTTATGCGTCTAGTTAATAGTGACACCAGATTAAGATACCTGAAAATCAGGAAACTGAAAAAGAGCTGAAGAAAGAACTAGTTAAGCAGTTAAAAGAGTCAGGTGACCCACGAATGATAGGACCGGACAAGGAAGTATTTGATAGCTATGAAAGATATTCGCGGATGAGAAGATTTCCCAAACCGTAGGCTTAGCCGTTAAGCTAGGTGTCTTCCAATTGATTAGACGCTCAACTGAATTGAATATAAGCTACATGAAAAATATAGAGGTGTTTTTAAAAATACATTCTAGGATATTCCTCATTCTTTTTGGGGCATTTCTCACCATGGGCGGGCGGGCCCAAAAGATTGAGGGGTGTAAGGCATTGATAAAGGGTGATACACTGATACTACGAAATGATTTGACTAGCCACTATTACTTATGGAATGGAGGGGATATTATTCCAGCTATGATTGTCAACAATGATGGTGGCGCTTTGCTGTTTCGAGGAAACAAGTTAACTGACCTGGCAATACCCGGTGATACATTAAAGGCCACCGGCGGTCATCTTACATCTACTATAAAAAGGCTTTCGCCAAAAGACGACCCATATCTGGAAGCATCGATTGTCTATGAAAAGGGTGAGCTACAGATCAGACGTATTGTTAATATCTATCCAAATTCACTATTGCTAAGTCACCATTTTCACCTGAAGGGTCAGACCCAATTTACTTGGGGTTTAGTGCAAGGTACTACTGGTCGCGAGATGATAGAGAAAAAAGTAGTTAAAAAACTCGTTCAGGTTGGAATGGGACTTTTTCCACTATCTAACCGCCACTGGAAGGTCAAGGCTGTTGAGTTCGTAGAAGCTACAGACCATAACAATACCTTAGTCCAGCAACAAGAATACCTGGCTTTTTTACGCAAAACAGATTTTCAAGGCAATCTGGCTCTTGCCAGCAATCCAACGGAACCCGCTTCTTTTATACTCCTTAAAGAATCTCCACTATCAGAGAGTCAGCATGGATATAATGGGTTTGATTTTAGGTTGGATTACAACGTTTTGCAAATAGTAGGTATCGGCTTGCTACCACAGGACATTCAGGTGGAGCGATGGACCAGGGGGTATGGTTATGCCATTGGAATTGCTTCAAACTCTGATAAGGATCAGTTGATGGCTCTTAGGACATATCAGAAAGCCATTCGCAAGCTAGATCAGGGTCGCGATAACATGATCATCTCCAATACATGGGGTGATAGGAGTAGGGATAGCAGGATGAATGAGCAATTCATCTTGGAAGAGATCAAGGCTGCTGAGGAACTGGGCATCACTCATTTGCAACTTGATGATGGTTGGCAACAGGGACTTTCAAGGAACTCTGCCTCGAAAGCTGGTCAGAATTGGGACGATTGGAGCAAAGAGGATTGGCAACCTCATCAAGATCGATTTCCAAAAGGCTTTCAGCGAATTGCAAAACAAGCGCAAAAGGCTGGAATTGAGATCTGTCTTTGGTTCAATCCCAGCAAAGCCAATAGCTATGCTCTTTGGGAGCGAGATGCTGACATTCTGATTGATTACTACAAAAAATGGAAAATCAGGGTTTTTAAAATTGATGGAGTTGATTTTGGGAGCAAACAGTCTGAACTCAACTTGCGGAAGCTATTTGATAAAGTTCTGAGAGAAACTAACGGAGATGTAGTTTTTAACTTGGATGTTACAGCAGGACATCGCATGGGGTACCATTACTTTACTGAGTATGGGAATATTTTCCTTGAAAATCGATACACGGATTGGGGCAACTATTATCCACATTTTACTTTGAGAAACCTTTGGATGTTATCGCGATATGTACCAACAGAAAGATTTCAGATAGAGTTTTTGAATAAATGGAGAAATGGTCATCGTTATCCCGATGGAGATGTACTGGCTCCCTCCAGTGTTCCTTTTGAATACCAGATTGCCATTACATTGATGAGCCAACCGCTGGCTTGGATGGAATTGAGTCGGCTCCCGGAAGAAGCCAAGTCCGTTTCAGAGGTTTTACGAACTTATCAAAAGTGGCAAAACTCAATTCATAATGGTGTCATCTTGCCAATTGGACAAGAACCAACTGGTTTTGGGTGGACCGGTTTCCAGTCCATCATGAGTAAGAAAGAAGGTTTTATATTGGTGTTTAGAGAGCAGAATGAGCTGAGTGAGTGTGATATTGACACTTGGTTTGAAAAGGATGAGAAAGTGAAATTTGAAGCTTTATTAGGCTCTGGCAATGCTTTTCAATCGGTAGCAAAGGAAGGCGGTAAAATAGGTTTCAAGTTGCCTCAGGCACTTTCTTATGGACTGTTCTCATACGTGATTTTAGAGGACTGATTGTAAAACGTGGGTTGAAGTAAACATAGTCTTTTTGATAGGTGATACTTTTATTATTTAATTGGGTGTTTTTCTCATCCACCTAAGAATACCTCTCACCTCAGACATTACCTGTGGATATAAAAACTGTGAAAATTAGAAAGTAATTGTGAAGTAAGACGAATCACATTTAGCAAGTGAGAGTTACTGCTACTTGCTTTCAATATAGCATAGGATAGTCCTTTTGGAGAGGCCGTTAACACTCGGGCTGATTCGAAACGCCTTGAGTTAAGAACTATACTTATCAAACCACCCACGACAGTCAAGCACCTTAAACCGAACGAACATCTCTTCAGCGTACCAGTTGTGATCCCTGGTTTTCTTGATCACTTGCTGGTGTTTGTGTGTTTCGTAAGCAAACTTTTTCATTTGCTCGACGCTTTGCCATAAGCTAAAAGTTGCTTGCTGCACGACAGGCAATTCTCCAATGCCTATTGAAAATTTAACACCATCTGCTTGACGTATCGATTGGCTGGTTCCAGGTACCCGTGTCCAGAAATCCAGCAATTTCCGCGTTCGAATCCTTGCTCTGGTGATGACGGCAATTGATGATCTTGATTCTTCATCCTTTTGCATTTGAAAAGGCTCCTGACCGTCCCATTGTCCATGACCGTGTACGGGTTTTAAGTAGATGATGCCATGATCCACACTGTTGTTGATATAATCTTGGTGGACCGCATGATTACCAAAGTAAATATTAGCATCCTGCCAACTATCCCACACCATCAGATGCGCATAAGTGGAAAAATCAGGCCATAGACTAAATCCATCTCCCGCGCCACAGCCCAATACTTTGAAGAAGCTTAGACCCTCCACCTTTTGCAGTAGAGGTAGTGCAAGCCTCATTTGTTTGAAGGCCCAGAATTTGTTTTTACTGAAGCGGAATAGCGAGAATGTAACAACCTGAATTTTCGTGTGAGTCACTTAATCAACCTTAACCAGGTAGTAGTTTTTCTTGCCCTTTTGGGCCAACAGGTATTTGCCCTGCAGGAGTTGGAAGTCAACAGCTTGCTCAGCGGAGTTGATCTTCTGCTTATTGACACTGACTCCTCCGCCTTTGATCATTCTTCGAGCCTCGCCTTTGGACGAAAACACAATGCCATTGGTTACCTCTGACAAGAGATCCGTTACATTACCGGCGGTCTCCATCTGAGATCGGCTGATGGAAGTCTGCGGTACCCCCTCAAACACTTGTAGCAGGGTCTTTTCATCCAACGAAGCAAGATCTTCTGTCGTGGATTTCCCAAAAAGGATGGAAGAAGCCTTGATAGCCAGATCAAGATCTGCACGGGAGTGTACGCGCTCCGTGATTTCTTCTGCCAGGGATTTTTGTAATACCCTGGCATGCGGAGCTTGCTCATGTTCTGCAATCATGGCATTGAGCTCGTCATGACCCTTCAGACTGAATATTTTGATGTATTTGACAACATCCTCATCCGAGGCGTTGAGCCAGTACTGATAAAACTGATAGGGTGAGGTTTTCTCCGAGTCAAGCCACACATTGCCGCTTTCGGTCTTACCAAATTTGGAGCCGTCTGCCTTGGTGATCAGTGGTGTGGTAATGGCCCAGGCTTCGCCCTGAGACTTTCTTCGGATCAATTCTGTACCCGTGACGATATTGCCCCACTGGTCCGATCCTCCAAGCTGTAATTTCACATTCTTGTTTTCCCAAAGCCAGTAGAAATCGTACCCTTGAACAAGCTGGTATGAAAACTCCGTGAAAGACAGCCCCGATTCAAGTCTTTTCTTGACAGAATCTTTAGCCATCATGTAGTTGACAGAGATATGTTTACCTACATCACGGATGAAATCAAGAAAATGGAATGCCTTAAACCAATCATAGTTGTTGACGACTTCAGCCGCATTCTCACCTTCGAAGTCAAGAAACTTTTCCAGTTGACCTTTAACCGCATTGAGATTATGGTTGAGCGTTTTTTCATCCAAGAGGTTACGCTCTTCCGATTTGCCAGACGGATCGCCGACCATACCGGTAGCACCGCCGACCAAGGCAATAGGTCGATGACCGCAACGCTGAAAATGTACCAGCGTCATGATCTGCACCAGATTTCCAATATGTAGCGAATCGGCCGTAGGATCAAATCCGATATAGCCAGCGGTAGGTTCAGTGTTCAACTGCTTCTCTACGCCGGGCATTTTGTCATGGATCATACCTCTCCAGGTTAATTCCGCTACAAAGTCTTTCATGTGCTTTAGTCTAGTTTTAGCCATGCAAAAATAGACGGGCAAAATTGAATTACTTGCATGACTCGTTGTGCATTTTTTGAGTGAGTCTCATAAGGTATTCTTGGATTTACCTGATACAGTGTGTAGAAGAAGAGTATGACTCCATTTGATCCAGGTCAATTGATTGGGAATTGACCTAAGGGCTTACTGCACATAGGAAAGTCACAAAACTCACCAAAAAATCGTCCGAGCTATTGATTGACCGGTCAAAAGCGTAAGCCCATGCTGTTTCTGGTCGATCTACCTTTACTTCCCGTAGCGGCATCATATATTGGTAAACCTCTCTGTTATTTTCAGGATCGGTTATGGTCATTTCTATAGATACTGACCCTGAGTAATATCCTTTTCGCGTCATTTGTATGCTTCCAAGCCGCTCAATATAGACATGATAATCGGCTGCTGATGAGGTAACCTCTCTGATGCCGAGATCTTGCGTGATTTTTCGGAGTTGATCAATAACACTGTAGTTCTTTGATTCGCCCTCGCTACCACCTGATACTCCATTAAATATCAATGCATAAGGAACAAATTGAACGACAATAGGCTGAGATATGAATCTGGTTTTCACCGAAGGATCGAGCAGTTTTTGAACCTGATCTTCAAGCCTTAGTTGGGCGGTAATTTGAAAAATAGCTACTTGCTTTTCGGGAAACATACCATAAATACTAAGTGCTTCGTGATGTTCATGATCAAAGGAGTATCGAAATACATCACCTTGGATTACTCTGAGGTTTGTTTCCAGACCATTAAGTGGTATGCCACTTGACTTGTTGACGAGGAAGTGCTCAATCACCAATGGCTCTTTTTCTGTCGCTTTAAACTCATACGTACGATCGAGATCAAAGCCTATATGATCAATTTGCTGCTCAAGTTCGTATATACTTGATAATCGCCATTTTTGAACTAACACTGAATATTCAGGTTCAATAAGTCGATTCATTTCTTCGTTCAGTATTTTGATAGACTCCCCTAACTTGCTAGCTCCTCTGGCTACTTCGCCTTGTAAAAACAAATCGGAGGCCTCATTTTGCATGAGTTTGACAACGGTTTCCAGCGATTCGAAATAGGTCTTTCGATTAGCTCTATAAGTAGATAGATCTAGTTTGAATAGGACATAATATTGGGTGGCTCTTTTATCAATCCATTCATCCACTTTTTGATGACCACTTAGGAAATTGGAGGAGGCTAAGGAAATGGTTTCATCGAGCAGGTAATCTGCCTCATCATTTTCATAGGTCATGATGAGTTCGGAGTGGGACCTGATAGAGACAAAAATCTTCTCTGCTATCTCCCTTAGGGCGATTTTACGTGCTTTTGAGCGATACTCGGGATACT
>JAHCMJ010000224.1 GCA_019192485.1 Cyclobacteriaceae bacterium HetDA_MAG_MS6
CACATTTGATCGGAAAGGTGACCATCGAAAGGCCTGTTTTTATAGAGAATTAGATTTAGAAAAGAAAAACTTGCAGTTCGTCGAAGGCATGCAATGAAAAGCCACATGTTAGTCAGCAAGTTATGGACTGACAATAGATATTAACAAAGTTTTGACCCATTAGTAAAAAATCCGAAAGAATGCTTACAACCAATAAACTGCCAGTTACAGTGCTTAGTGGATTCCTGGGCGCTGGCAAAACCACGCTTCTGAATCATGTACTGCACAATAAAGAAGGGCTAAAAGTAGCGGTCATTGTAAATGACATGAGTGAAGTGAATGTAGATGCGGACCTGGTAAAAAACGAAAATACACTTTCCAGAACAGAAGAAAAGCTCGTGGAGATGAGTAACGGTTGTATCTGTTGTACCCTGCGAGAGGATCTAATGGTTGAAGTGGAAAAATTGGCAAGAGAGAATAAGTTTGACTATTTGCTAATCGAAAGCACTGGAATCAGTGAACCTATCCCTGTAGCACAGACATTCAGTTTTGTTGATGAAGAAAATGGGATCGATCTGTCCAAATTTAGCTACATCGACACGATGGTAACAGTCGTTGATGCTTTCAATTTTTTCAAGGACTTTGGAAGTCCGGAGAAGTTGATGGATCGCGAGTTGACAGACATGGAAGGTGACGATCGCACTATCGTGAACCTTTTAACTGATCAGGTAGAGTTTGCCAATGTGATAGTACTCAATAAGGCGGATCTTGTCAACAGTGAGACCCTGGGCGTACTAAGTTCCACTATCAGAAAACTCAATCCTAATGCTAGGATTATTGAGTCTTCATATAGTAAAGTAAGTCCGAAAGCTATCTTGAATACAGGCTTGTTTGATTTTGAAGAAGCTGAACAAAGTGCCGGATGGTTAGAAGAACTAAATAAGGAGGAACACACCCCCGAGACTGAAGAATATGGAATCAGTTCTTTTGTGTACAGAAGCAGAAAACCATTCGATCCTGTTAGATTTTTTAGCTATGTAGAGGACAAATTTCCAAACACCATCATTCGAAGTAAAGGGCTTTTTTGGATGGCATCGCGTCCCGAGCAAGCTTTAATCTGGGGACAGGCTGGAGGATCATTAAAGGCTGATAGTGCAGGTGTATGGTGGAGTAGCATGCCTTTTACGGAGCGGACACAGTATGCTGGTTTCATAGAAAATCAACAACAGATAGAGTCCGGATGGGATAAAAAATTTGGAGATAGGAAAAATGAGATTGTTTTCATTGGCCAGGATATGGATGAGGGATCAATCAGATCTGATTTAGATCATTGCCTAAGCACAGAGGACGAATTAGCTACCGATTTTTGGGTTGATGGGTACAAGGATCATTGGCCTATTCCAAGATTCTCGCAGGTCAATTAAGTCTTGCAGGAAATAAGACGGATTTGAAAATTGGATGAGTCAAAAATTTATATAAAAAATACACTTACGGGTAGTAAAGAGCTATTTGTTCCGATCTCAAAAGGTAGGGTAGGGATGTATGTCTGTGGTCCTACAGTGTACGGAGAGCCTCATCTTGGACATGCCCGTTCTGCCATCACCTTTGACGTAGTGTACAGGTATTTCACTTATATGGGCTACAAGGTTCGATATATTCGGAACATTACCGATGTAGGCCACCTAGAAGATGAACTAAGTGGAGAGGGGGAAGATAAGATCGCTAAGAAAGCCAGATTGGAGCAACTTGAGCCTATGGAAGTAGCCCAACGATATACCAATTTGTATCGTGATATGATGGCGAAGCTAAATGTACTACCACCATCCATAGAACCGATAGCCTCTGGACACATTACAGAGCAGATTGAGGTAATTGGACAGATTGTTTCGAATGGTCTGGCGTATGAAGTCGAAGGGTCCGTTTACCTGGACGTTATCGCATATGCTAAAAGATACCATTATGGAGAGTTATCCGGAAGGGTACTGGAAGAGTTGCAGGCAGGAAGCCGTTCGCTAGAGGGACAAAAAGAAAAAAGGCATCCTGCTGATTTTGCATTATGGAAAAAAGCGGAAGCTAAGCATATTATGCAGTGGCCATCGCCTTGGGGGAAAGGTTTCCCCGGCTGGCATATAGAGTGTACAGCCATGAGTAGTAAGTACTTGGGGGTTCCATTTGATATCCATGGAGGGGGAATGGACCTTAAATTTCCTCATCATGAGGCCGAAATTGCGCAAAGCTACGCTGCCTTCGGTTGTCCACCAGTCAATTATTGGATGCACAACAATATGATGACCCTTGACGGTCAGAAAATGGCTAAGTCCAAAGGTAATTTCATTTCCCTAGGCCAAATGTTTAGTGGAGAGCATCCGTTGCTCAACAAAGCATATAACCCCATGACTGTGCGTTTTTTAGTGCTGCAGGCACACTATGGAAGCCCAATTGATTTTTCAAACCATGCGCTTGAATCAGCCGAAGTAGCTTGTACTAAGTTGCTGAAAGGCTTGGATTTTGTTCATAACCTTCAAGCTGACGAGTCTGGTACATCGGATAAATCACGTTCAGCAAGCATATTAGAAAAATGTCAGGGCTGCTTCGATAGTATGAATGATGACTTCAATACTGCTGAGACCATCGCTTACCTATTCGATTTATTGTCTGAAGCTCATGCGATGAAGCAAACGGGAATCAACGTTTCCGAGGACGTATTGAGTAAGCTTAAAGATACCTATAAGGGCTTCCTAACTGTGCTCGGCATCCGTCCTGGATCAAGTTCAGGATTTCAGAGACTGCCCGAAATGATGGATGTTCTAATAAAGGTCAGGCAAGAAGCTCGAGCTAAAAAAGATTTTGAACTTTCCGATTACATCCGTGAACGGTTATCATCAATAGGCATTCATGTTAAGGACAGTAAGGAAAACACTACTTATGAGGTCGATGGCGTATGACTGAGGGTATATGACTGAAGATAAAAAAATTGATGTCATAATAGTTGGAGCTGGTCCTGCTGGGCTAGGAGTGGCTGTTTTGTTAAAAAAACTCGAAGTAGATTTTGTCATTTTAGAAAAAGATGATGTTGGTTCTTCATTTGTAAAATGGCCAAAAGAAACTAGGTTTATTTCTCCCTCGTTTACCGGGAATTTCTTTAAAATGGCTGACTTAAATGCGATAACTCCTGATACTTCTCCCGCGTTTTCGCTACTCACAGAACATCCTAAGGGAGAAGACTATGTAGTATACCTTAAAGAAGTTTCACGCCACCATGATTTACCCATTAATAGAGGTGTGAATGTGACAGATGTACAATCCTATGGGGATCATTTTGATTTGACTACCAATCAAGGAACTTATGCAAGTAAGTATCTCATCTGGGCAGCTGGAGAATTCCAATATCCCAGAAAAAACAACTTTCAGGGCAGTGATCTATGTCTACACTACTCAGAGATAACCAGGTTTTCAGAATTAAAGGGTGATGAACTAATCATCATTGGAGCCTACGAATCAGGTTTTGATGCTATGGTCAACCTGGCTCAAATAGATAAAAAAGTAGTTCTCCTTGATAGTTCAAACTATTTAGATCTTGTGAAGAGTGATTCTAGCTATTGTCTTTCACCATTTACCAGAGATAGGACGCAAGAAACGATCGATCGCTTGGGTTATGATCAAGAGGCAATAGATTATCATCCGTATACAAGAGTAACGAGTGTTGCATTTGAAAATGGCCAATACTTTGTAAAAACCAACAGCGGCGAAACATTTACCTCCACTCAAAGGCCTATCAATTGTACCGGTTTTGACAGTAGTCTTACGCTTATAAGCGATCTGTTTCATTTCAATGAAGAAGGCTATCCCGTTTTGAACAAAATCGATGAATCTGTCAAAACAAAAAACCTTTTCTTAGCAGGACCTCAAGTGAAACACAAAAACGCTTTGTTCTGCTTTATTTATAAATATCGTCAAAGGTTCGCCATTGTTGCGGAGGCAATTGCAGGAAGAAAACGAACGAGTCCCCTTCACATCAAAAAAGTGCTTAAGAAGTATAAGGATCTTAATTTTTACTTAAAGGATCTATCCTGCTGTGATGGCGAATGTGTTTGTTAGCTTGAAACCATACTCAGAATCACTTTTATTAGTTGCTGCAATTGTAGCTGGATCTTTAACAGGTCAGTTTACTTCTTTTCAAGCCTATGGCGCAGATTATTTCATTATTGCCATGCTTTTTTTTCTCTTCTACAATATCTCCTTTACTGGCTTTTTCAAAGGGATCAAGAATGGGAAGTACATATCTCTGGCCTTGTTGTCCAACTTCGTTGTTTTGCCGTTTGTCGCATTCCTGGTTTCCAGTATCTTCATTGACAAATCAAGTGCGATTTTCATAGGTTTAATCATTTACCTAATAGCTCCGTGTACGGACTGGTTTTTAGGATTTACAAAATTGGCGCATGGAGATGTTGAAGCAAATTCGGCTTTGTTGCCATTCAATTTGATTATGCAGATGCTTCTTCTCCCCATCTATCTGTATGTATTCACATTTGATGTAGTTAGTACCCCGTTCAAGGCTTTCCTTAATGTGATGATTTACTGGGTGTTTTTTCCTTTTGCCTTGGCACAGTTAGCACGAATGATGGTAGCAAAATTCAAAGCGGACATGCTAGATAAAAGCAGTGCTCTAGCAGATTTACTGGTGGTGATTGCTCTTACTTTTTTGGTATTCTGCATATTCAACTCCAATATCAAATCCTTGATGGCCAATGCTGTAGTTCTTCCTCAAATTGTCATAGCTATTTTGAGCTTTTTCGTAGCTGCTTTTTTTTTGGCCCGAGTCATTTCAAGGACATCGATGCTTTCCAAAAAAGAAGAGATCAGTTTGACCATGACTACAGCAGCGAGAAACGCACCGCTTATGCTCATGGTCAGCTTAATCTTTTATCCACAGGAGCCACTAATTCATTTGGTTTTAGTTGTAGGGATGTTGGTGGAGTTTCCCCATTTGATCGCAATAACTTACCTGCTTAAAATGTGGTCGCAGTCATCTCCTTTGCAGGAGGACAGAAAACCTATTTAACTTCCACTATCTTCCTTCAATTCTGATGAAGTCAGATGCTCCATACCAAGAGTTTCCTATGCTCAGGCTGTATTCAGGATGAGCATTAGATTTCCTATTTTCGTGAAACGCAGAAAAGCTATCTGGTAAATTACCATGAGATAAGGCTTCCAAATGAAGGTTTTGTACTTGGCCTCGAGTCATGTAGGTATTCTACAGGTCAAATTTCTCTAGGGAGAAGCAGAGCCTATTTCTAAAAAATGATTCGATTTTGAAAACGATTGTTTTTGACTTCGATGACCGCCAACCACTCTCTCTTTCGATTAGAAGGCTTTTTGACGCTTTTTTTAAGAGAAAGCCATATCTGATAAATAAAGAAACAATTCTAATATTTCCTGGGGATTCCATTTACTTTTTTTGAAGCTGCTAAAACCTAAAAAATGTGATATGCCCCATCTTCCTTTATCTTCTTCATCAGCCATAGTGTATGCCAGTCTTTTTCATAGCCACGTACAAGGTGCTGCTGTGTATGGAAAAAGATCCGAAGAGCTCAGGATTTGCTATGAAATATTGTAGCAACAGTGCCTGAAATCAAGGTAAATCTCATCAAGAACCCGCTAGGAAATGAAGTTTTCACAAACGATTGAACCTAAAACAATTTTTTAAACCAAAATCATAGATTTATGAAGAGCAATTTTACAATTATTTTGTTCTGTGCTCTCCTGATACCTTTTGCGACCATCGGTCAGGAGAGAAAAGTAAGTGGTACCGTAACTGACTTAGAGACGGGTGAGGTCCTCCCAGGGGTGACCATCCAGATCGAAGGTACAAGTACCGGTACGATTACAGATAGTGACGGGAACTACAGTCTTACTGTCTCCGAGGATGATGCCTTAGTCTTCTCATTTATAGGGTATCAGACCACCAAGGTGGGTCTTCAGGGCAGGACCGTTATCGATATCGGTTTGAATCTCGATATCGCTGAGCTAGGAGAGGTAGTGGTCACCGGCTACTCTGTAGAACGAAAAAGGGATCAACTCGGAGCGGTTGCCGTGGTCAAAGCCAAGGACCTAGCAGACTTGTCCAATCCCAACGTCATTAACAACATTCAAGGGAGAGTCCCGGGAGTGTTTGTAGATCTGGCAGGCGATCCGGGTCAGGGAGCCAATGTAAGGATTAGGGGAAACTCTACCCTGGGCAACAATGCCCCATTGTATATCGTTGACGGCGTACCTGTACAGCCTTTTACTACCAATGAAAACGGATCTTCCAACATCGAGTGGGGGCTGGCATGGCTCAACCCCAACGATATAGAAACCATTCAGGTATTGAAAGATGCGTCTTCCGCTTCTATTTACGGGTCGAGAGCATCAAATGGAGTGGTGATCATCACTACAAAACAACCTACTAAGCAAGAACCACAAGTCACTCTGAGTGTACGGACAAGCGTAGACAACTGGAACCAACGAGAACAACTTACCAACAACAGGCAGCGAGCCATTGTGGAGTTTTGGGGCGCTGTCAACGATGGTGCCGACCCCAATGCCACAGGTGTATATAACTATGTCTGGCGATTAGACCCCAGCCTTGGACCTGGGGTACAGGGAACTGGTGTTCCAGTCCTAGAGGAAATTATCTATCCTGAGTGGTTGGATGAGGCAGATCAAATGAGACCTGCTGGTTTCGGAGGGAATATCGAAGAAGGCACCGACTGGTGGGATGAGGTGGCGCAAACGGCCGTCGTCCAGAATTACGACGTTTCTTTTAGTCATGGAGGCGAAAATGGAGGTATCCATTTTTCATTCAATCACTTCAACCAGGAGGGTGTAGTCATCAATACCGGGTATAAAAGGACCGGTGCAAGGCTAAACTCTAACTACAACTTCTTTGAAAAACGATTGACTGTAGGCCAAAACCTGAGCATCAGCAAAGGAGAACGCAGATGGATGGATGCGGGATTTGGAGGGACGCCAGAACAGGGAGCTTTTAGAATAAAATCTATCATCCCAGTGAGGACGGAGGATGGACGGTTTGCCGGACCTCCGGGCGCAGGTTTTTCCGATAGGGACAACCCTGTGGCATTGGCTCATGACAATAGAGATGACAGGATACACAACCTCAAAGTACTTGGAAATCTCTACGCCGACCTGGAGATTGTAGAAGGTTTAAACTTCAGAACCTCTTTTGGAATTGACTACGACAACATCTTTACCCGGGACATGTTCAGGACTTACTCACGTGGGTTTTTGAGTAACTCCGTCGCAGAACTTACCCAAAGACAGACCCATTTGATCAATTGGGTAGCGAATAACACTTTGACCTACTCAAAAGCATTTGGTAATCATAGCATCACGGCATTTGTTGGGACAGAGGCAGTGAAGAATGAGGTCACTATCACTGCCGCAAGTGGAAGAGAGTTCGCTTTGGAAACTCCGGAGGGCTTCCAGCTCGAGGCAGCCCAGGGTGAGAGAAGCTCAGATGGAAGTAGTACGGGCTTTTCCCTATTCTCTTATTTTGGTAAAGTCAGCTATGCGCTAAACGACAAATACCTGGCGTCTGTGACGGTACGACGCGATGGTTCTTCCAGATTTGGTCGGAATGATCAGTTTGCCGTATTTCCTGCCGTACAGTTGGGATGGCGAATCGGCGACGAACCATTCCTATCAGGTGCGCGCTGGCTTTCTGACTTGAAATTGAGATATGCCTGGGGCCAGGCCGGTAACCAAGATATCCAGAATGAAGCCCGTTTTAG
>JAHCMJ010000225.1 GCA_019192485.1 Cyclobacteriaceae bacterium HetDA_MAG_MS6
ATTTTGACCAAATCGATCCACCCGCCCTTCTCTTTGTTCTAAACGGTTGGGATTCCAGGGAAGGTCATAGTGTATCACAGCTGTAAACAATTCCTGCAAGTTGATTCCTTCACTCATGCAATCTGTAGCCACTAAAACGCGATTGTCGAAGGCAGAAAGAGATTCCACTTTTTCTTTACGTAAATCGTCGGGGTCTTCTGAAGTAACCGTTAGGACGCCAAAAGAGCGTTTTTTGCCAAATACCTTTTGCAGCTGATCGCCAACATATTTTGCGGTATTGATATACCGACAGTATATGATCGGTTGTAATCCTTCTTTTTGCCAGTCTTTAATCAAAGAAATTAATTCGGCAATTTTATTGTCACTGGTTTTTTCCTCAATTTTAGAAAGCTCATTACTTAACGCTTTTAGGGTATTCCATTGGTCATTGTTAATCTTGGTGGTACTCAATAAGTACCCGGGAGAATTATCATCTGCTCTGGAGAAATCGTCTTCAATAATTGGGTTTTCCATTGTCGCCATATCCTCCGCTTCTTCATCCGTTATTGATTTAGTAGCCCGTTTTTCCAACATCGAAATTCCCATCCTAGGAGAAGACATTACTCCACGAATTAACCCTAGTGCGGTCCAGTAATTGAGTCTTGTTCGGCCGCTATGCTCCTCTTTTCTGGTGGCGATCTTACGGGCCATATTGATGATGCCCATTTGGATCTTAATGTATTCTGAAGAATGCTCAAACCCTACTTCAAAGTGCTTACGTTCTGGAAAGGGGGTCACTTCGCTACTAAAAGAACCGACCCATTTTTCAATATCAGCTCTCCTTCGTTGTACGTAGTGCCTGGCGACCTCTTCCCGTTCCTTGCGGTTTGCAGCGCTCAAATCAAGGTTTCCAAATTTTGGTTTAAGGAAAGAAAGTATAGATTGGAATTGTTCTGGCTTGCCACTATGAGGTGTGGCTGATAGCAGAATAAGATGCTGGTCTTCTTTTTCAGACAGCCTCTTGATTAACTCGTGCCTTAATTGCCTTCCTTTTCCCTGCCCCTGTGTGCACGTATGGATTTCATCAACGATCACCAACTTTGGGCAGGTTTCTAAGAACTGGGCAGATCGTTTTGGCCCTTTAATAAAGTCAATGGAAATAACGGTAAAAGGATAAAACTGTAATATGGGTATACCTGCAGGTGTTTTTCTTCTCAACTGGGCTTCGGTAGAAGAGCGAATGATGACGGGATCAAAACCAAATTTTTGATTCAGCTCTTTTGCCCATTGATCACATAGATGTGGTAAACAAACTACTGAAAACTGTTTGACTACCCTTCTGTCAAATAATTCTCGTGCAATCATTAAAGATTCAATCGTTTTTCCGATACCAACATCATCAGCAATAAACAATCGCACGGGGTCTTCTTGCCGTAAAGCCATGATCATTGGCACCATTTGGTAAGCCCTAGGAGTAAAATTGTACTTCGCCATACTCCGAAAGGGCCCGGAGGCATCTCTAAAGGACAGTCTTAACGCATCATATAACAACTTAGCAGATTGGAGGTCACCGATATCCTTGGTGTTGGGATGCGGGAAGTATACCTCTTCCAGTTTTTCGTTGGGAAACTGAAAGGGCAGATAAATACAAGTGGTCTCTTCTTCGGTTCCTCCAAGGGGTTTGATCCGGAGTAGGTCTTTATCATCTGAAGGTAGAATAACCCATTCGCGACCTCTGGTTCTGATTAGTTTTCCTGGTTTTATTGCGGTGGCATCCATGCTTATCTGACTTTTATAAAAATGTCTTTGTTGATTTTGATGATATCTTCCAAACTATCCTTGTAGTAAAAAACGATATACCTTAAACCTGCTTTGCGCATGGCTTTTCGTTGCTTTCTATCTCTCTCTCTGGTATCAGGATCATCATGTGGTGTGCCGTCACAAAAGATGAAAGTCTTATCTCCGTATTGGAAATCAGGCATCACATAAAGTCCGAATTTTTCCGATAGTTTAGGTTGTGCTTTATCAGGTAACCTGAGACCATTGTCGTACAGATACCTTAAAAAGGTATGTTCTGTAGAAGAGCGCTCATCGTAGCGCTTTATGAGTTCTTGGTATTGTGTATCGTAATCTCCTGATGCTTTGAGTTGGATCTCCACTCTGCACTCCATTAAATTCTCCAGAGCTAATTTGATTTCATGCCGATCAATTTGCTCGTGATACCTTTGGTTGTAGTAATTCAACAGGTCTTCATAAGAAGCCGGACCTACCTCCGGTTTGATATCCTCTCCGTTTTCAAAATGACATATTTCATATGCTTTCTGAACAACGTGGCGGAAGATTCTTTCATCCTTTGCAAATTGGGACAGAACTCCCAGGCTACCTTCTGAGGACTCGAAGAGGAAAATATTACTAGCCTCTCCTTCTCCCATCATGGTTACAGCAAGTTCAGAGGGTTCTATTTGGAATACCTCTTCAATTGCCCTTTTTAATGCAAACTGGAGGGTGACAATCTGCTCCTCATTTAGGTTCAGGTTCTTAAGTGGTTGGATATACAAAGCATCTGCATTGTAATCCGTGTAGAGGCTTACGGGCAATATTTTATTGTCTTCATCTTTCTCCAAATCAGACTCTCTTTTCCAGTAGCCAAATCGTTTGTCAATGAGGAAGGAGTCTCGATTCGACCGGTTCCATTTTTTATTGACACTAATGATTTTAGCTGTTGGCATATACATGATTTTCAACAAGCTATCGTTATTCGACTTAATGACAATATTGTCATTTGCGGCAGTGCCTTTGGGTAAAGAAAAATAAGTTCTGATGTCATAGCCGAGGCGCATTCGCTCCTCTTCCTCACTAGTGATTCTTTTTCTGATTTCAGCTGAGGATTCATTCATTTCAAGCAGGTTGCTTATGATGTAGTCATCTTGGCCAGACAGGTTTTCTCCTGAAATAGGGCATGTTTCCCGCTCATACTCTTCACCAATGAAAAAGTAGCCAGAGTTCTTAGCTACCTTAGCCTTGGTTTCATTGAGATTCTTTTCAATATCACTGGTTGAAATCCTTTTGATCTCATACGACTGACCATTGTGGTAGATGATATTCTTCGGGCCAAACTCTTGTAGAGCGATCAACCTTGGTCTGGATAAGTATTCCGAAGTTTCATAACCATTTATAGCAACCCTTAAGGGTAATTTGGTGAAATTATAGCCTGGAAGAAAGCCCTCTGAAGCCAAATAGCGGAAAGGGTAAAACTCAGAAAAACTATTGCCTGAATCATCATTCCTTAATTGGATCAACTGTTTTTTTGCAAAGGATTCTGATCGTTCTGCTTGTTTTTTTTCATCTGAGTTAGAAGCATAAATCGGGTTGTCTATAATTGCCCTTGATGCATCCCTGAGCTTTAGGGCGTTATTGTACAATCTTCTCCATCGCTTAAATGCATTATCAAACCTATTGGGGGCATTGTCTAATATTTTCTCTGCGGTATCGATATCAATAAGCTCGGACAACTTCTCGTCAATCTGTAACATCTTCCGGACATAGCCCATTATGATGGTTTTGCGTTGTTCGTGCCCATCTTTGATTTTGATGGCTATCTCTTGTTTGATGGGTAGATTAATTAAATCTCGTTCATCAATTACTTCAGTGATGCTTTTTCGGAAATCAATTCCTGTTTCCAGGAAGTACATTGCTTGTAAATGAGATTGTATCAACTCTTCATTGTCCAAAGGGATACGAGGTGGCAGGACGATCCCCGATACCATCTGCAGCTTATTCTTAAAGTAATTACGATCATGCGGGGAGAATTGTGAGCAATAGGTTATCACTAATGCTCCTTGGCCACTTCTACCCGCACGACCACTACGTTGGGCATAGTTTGCAGGATTTGGAGGAGCATTTCTCATATGGACAATATTCAAGTTGCTGATATCAATACCCAGTTCCATTGTTGGAGAACAAAACAAGGTAGATAGAGCACCTTCTCTAAATTGTGATTCCCGTTCTTTCCTTAGTTCATTTTTTATCTGCCCCGTATGCTCTGCAGCTTTGATATATTTTAAATCAGATGTGTTGTGTCTGTAGTAGTCCTGGAAATATGAATTAGGCTCAAGCTGAATTTCAGATTGTGTTCTTATCCTAACCTTGTCATGCTTAACAGTCTTGTAATCCCCGAGCTTCCACTTAATGAAGTCTGCTTTTAGCAAGTATGCCGTTGTTTCACCCTTTTCTCCTTTGATTATTTCAGAAGATAGAAAGCCCATCTCTTGTAACCTCTTGAAATATGATCGACAAAATTCTAGAAATACATCTACTGATATTTTATCGTCTGGGGACAGTTGTTTAGACGCATATTTACCCCATGCACTTTGTTTTCCAATACTTTGGGTGAAAATCCCCCTCTGATATATTTTACCGACAGACTCGAATCGAAGATAATTGGGAAAAGGGATCGTCTCACCAGGAGAGAACCCCCATTCCTGTATCAATTTTGACTTGATCTTTGATTCGATGATTCTTCTTTCATTAAAGAAAAAACGATGATGAATTGCGCTAGACGTTCTAAAAAAATCAAGTGTGTTCTCAATGAATTCAAATCGCTGTTGAGGGGTGAAGCCGCTGAGGAAAGGAATATCATCCCATGCTTCCTGATTCTCAACCTCCTCATCCAAATATTTATAGGATATTTTCAGAAGGGCACATTGTTCCAGATTCGGCATTGTGTAACGCCAGCCTCTTTTTAGGTCCTGTAAAATTCTTATGGTCAGATAATCGACCAAAGCCTCCTCGTTTTCACGCTTGGCGCCCGAGAATTTGCCTGGTTCCTGAGCATATTCTTCCTGTGATAAATTTAGAACCTTAGCAACCTTTTGGCCAATAGTATGAATATTTAAAGTATGCTCATCTGCCTGCTTCAAAGCATTAAATATAGCGGACCGAATTAAGCCAATATTTACAAAGTCATTAAAGTGTCCTGCTTGGAGAGATGCGTCTTGTCTGTTATCAGTAAAGCTAAGTAGCTTTTGGTCTTGTTGAGGGATTCTAGCCTTAGCTAGGTTCTTTACCGATGCCAATGACAGGATAGTGGTTGCCGTAGAACGCCCCTCATTTCCTAAAGTCATTAATTTAGCTGATTCACTGGTTTTTAAATCATAGAAGGCAAAACAGGTAGGATCGAAAATCAATTTTGCCGGCATGAACCATGCTTTGATATTTGGATCAGAGTCCAAAAGAGGTTGCTGGTCACTAAACTGTCCCAGGGCATTGAAATAAATCCGGGAGGGAATTCTATTGACGTACTTTTTATCAATTCTTACAGTGCCATTTTTGAGTGTCCGGTACCAGGAATCAGGAAGATTCTCAATCATCGTATCATCCCATAGAGGAGCGTGCTCCACATCTTCAAGAATTATATATCCAGACTGCGTACTCTCATCCTCATCATAGGCATCTCTAAAACTTCTTGGTTCTAGCGTATCCGTACTATAGTTTTTCTTAACACAAATGAATTCATGCCCTGTAATCCGACTAAAGACAACTGGATATATTCGTTGTTTATCAAACTCCTCGGATTGGATGAAATATCCAGGGTTCAATTGAATTGACCTTTTATGTCTATTCTCAAGTGTAACGAAAACGCTGCCTGTCTGAGAAATGAATTGGTGAAGCCGGAAAGGAAAGTAAGCTTTACGAAGGTTCTGTTCAGTTAGGTTCTTATTGATGTTTTCTGACCAGGTCAATAGTTTGTTTAATTGTTCTGCACACCTGTTTTCAGGTTCTCCGCTTTCACTAGAGAGCGTAGTAATGATCTCAGGAAGAGAAATTGGGTTTCTTCGTTTCAGCCACCCATCCTCTTCTTCAAGCCCGATTCTGTTTTCTAGCCAAATTGCAAGGGGGTGATTATGTAAAGCTATTTCATTTGCACTAACATCAATCTCATTTGTTAAAGCCTCTTTTAATGAGAGCTTTTTCAATAAGCCTTTTTCCCATTTCGTTACTCTTGTCAGGGTTTCAGAGATAATTTGATCTTGATTGAACTTTGAGCCAAATAAATTGGAGGCAACCTCTGCTACTTCTGTTTTCTGTTCTTCTCTTGACCCTGTCCCAGATGACATGGTTGCAGATGTTCCTATACATTGGATATCATTGTCTACGAAGGCTTTAATCCTTCTAATGAGCATCGCAACATCAGAGCCTTGTCTCCCCTTATAGGTATGCATTTCATCAAAAACGAGTGTTTTTAAATGCTGCTTTATAGATTTTCTTATAGCTCTATCAACTTCTGTAGCCCGAGTCATGATGAGCTCAAGCATCATATAATTTGTAAGTAATATATCCGGAGGGTTTTGCCTTACATGGTCTCTGATATCAGCCCCTTCTTGGCCTGTGTATTGTTGGTACGTAATAGGGAAGTTGTTGCCATAGTTTTCCTTGAACTTTTTA
Organism: Cyclobacteriaceae bacterium HetDA_MAG_MS6; assembly: GCA_019192485.1. Lineage (GTDB taxonomy): Bacteria > Bacteroidota > Bacteroidia > Cytophagales > Cyclobacteriaceae > MS6. The sequence continues at coordinate 6,424 of JAHCMJ010000225.1, forward strand.
AGCTCTTCTGATTGGGAATTGATGAGGGCATTCATCGGGTATACAATTATAGCTTTTATCCCTTTTTTATCCCTTTTCCCTCTCAAAATTGAATTGAAAATAGTCCCTATGTATGTTAAACTTTTTCCACTACCTGTACCTGAGGTGACAACAAAATCTTCTCTTTTTGACCCTTTTTCCAAGGCCTCAACTTGGTGTTTATATAATTGAAACCCAGCAAATATTTGATTCAGTTCTTCGTGGAGAATACCTCTTAAGCAAAGCTGCTCAAGTGTTTCATCAAATTTGAACGAAGGGTTAAACTGAACCAGCGGTTCAGGGCAGAGAACACCCTTGCTCATTTCTTCCTCCACCTTTTCGCTTATTCTTCCATCCTTTATATTGATGAAGCTGTTGATATAATTCTTATAATCTGATAATATGTCTTTGTGTATGTCGAATATGTTCATTCTAATTCTGTCTTTTTAAAACTATTTGCCTTCTTCCATTTTAGCTTGAAACGTTCTCTATAGCCTATTGAGATAACTAACTACGGAACAATCAGTTATATTTATGCTTAGCCTCTTCCTCATAGGTTTAGTGCAAACGCATCATAGTAGATAGCAGAAATCCTTTTGTAAAAATCAGAGAAAAGATATTTTCCTTAAAATCAGAGGCATCCACTGGCCCTTTGAGTATCCATGCTGCTTTAGAGAGGTACTGCTCCAGTTGGGATAGAGAGAGTTTACTTTTGGTCATATTCGGTTAAATTCCTGCAATAATCTTGTTGAGCTTGGTAGAGTTTATTGAATACCGATTGGGCTAAATGTAAACATTATTTGTCAAACCTGAGGGTAAATACCTCCTAATCTGAGTATAGAAAGTTGTGAGTTGTCAATAGTGCAATGTTGAAAATATTCTAGGCTGCTTAAATGAGCACATTGGTTATTTTAGAATAAAAATTATGTAGTTCCACAGTGTTGAAATCGAAACTTTAAATGGTTTCACTCGTAAATTGATCATGAAGTTCTGATAATATTTTATTCAGTTCTTAGGGTGACTGCCGCCAGTTTGCTCTATCGCTAAACAGATATGCACTTTATGTCCCACATTACAAATATTACCCTAACCAACTTCCGGGTTTTTAAAGAGAAGACTGATTTTCAAATCGCTCCCATCACCGTCCTCACTGGCACCAATAGTTCTGGAAAGAGTAGTCTGGGCAAGATGATGTCTCTGCTTCAGGATAACATTTTCGGCAATGACAAATGGAAAGGGTTGGATTTTTCGCTCAATAACCACAAGCTGGGGTCTTTCAAACAATGTATTAACAAGGATTCGGAGGAGGATAGCTT
>JAHCMJ010000226.1 GCA_019192485.1 Cyclobacteriaceae bacterium HetDA_MAG_MS6
GATGAGAGGTGAGTTAGTGATTGACAGTACTTTAAGTGAATCCAGATTGCCTATTTCCGTAGGGAGACTTCCGGTGAAGGGAGTATTGCTCAGGCTCAAGGTCTCTAACTTTCCTAGTTGACCCATTTCCGAGGGTAAGTCTCCTATTAACTCCAGATTATTTAGAAATAGTGCCTCAAGCTTTGTCATATTTCCAATACTGGCGGGCAGCCTACCTTCAAAGCCCCCAGCGTCTAAACTGAGCAAACGCAAGTTGACGAGATCAAACAGCTCAGCCGGTATTCCACCTGACCAGTCATTTCTGCCAAGGTACAAGTTGTTTAGCGTCGTCATCTTTCCAATAGAAGGAGACAACTTCCCTTCGAATCGGTTGTCACTCAAGTCGAGGTAAGAGAGTTTGGGAAGACTAAAAAATTCACCGGAAACATAAGAAAGATCGTTGCCCTGAAGGTCAAGCCACTCGAGCGAGTCAAGATCGGCAATAGAAGGTGGAATACCTCCTCGCAATCCTCTCTTCTGGATACTGGTGGCTGGTCTCGAGAGGTCTAATGCGATTACCCTACTATCGAAGAGGGTTACTCCCTCCCACATGGCCACAGGGGCCTGCAGCCAGTTGTTGGCATCACTCCATTCTTGCCCTTGGGTAGCTTCATAAAAATCTACTAATGCCAGGGAATCCGAATTGGCAACGGGTAAGGTGATAAAAACATTGAAATCCCTGAAAAGCCTAAGATTAGTCGATGGGGTAATAGAGTCATTAGATATCTCACACATGTAAAAACCTGCCGAATCCAGTTGCATATTGGCAATGGTATATTGTGCATCGTTAGCACTGTCAATAGCCATTCCATCAAAGTACCATTGGTAGTTATTAGCAGAGCCTCCAACGGTAGCATCCAGGGTCACCAAAGACCCAGGAACTTCGATAGTCGTCGATCCAATAATTTGTTGCGGGTCGATGCTAAGTACTGCTGATGATCCGATCAGCGGCTCAAAATCGTCAAATTCCAATAAGTTACCATAGGCCGTAAGTGCCTGCAACGACGTGACCGTCGAAAGATCCGGAAGACTCGTAAAATTATTGTCTTGGATACCTAAAAACTGCAAGTTGGGGAGTGTGGAAAAGGTGGCCGGAATGGCTCCATCAAAATTGTTACCTCCAACCCGAAAGGACCACAATGAAGATTGGTTGCCAAATGCAGCGTCAATTGATCCTGATAAGTCACAATTATCAAGAATCAATTCCTCAAGGTTGGGCAGCATCGCTAGCTCCGGAGTCAACGATCCTGTGAGTGGATTATACCACAAATACAACCATCGCAAGAGTGTATCTTGACTGATTTCGATGGGAATACTTCCAGTAAGTTGGTTAAAACCAAGATCCAGTATTTCCAACTGAGGCAAGTTACCTATTGCTGCTGGTATTGCCCCTGTGATTTGATTCCCGGAAAGGTTAAGCTCTCTGAGTTCATCAAACTGAAAAATCCCTGGAGCGAGGTTGCCCGTCAGGTTATTGTTGTTTAGGTCCAGCTGAATAACTTTCCCTGCGTCATTAAGCACGACACCATACCAGTCAACTACTTTGGAACCAAGCCAACCACCCTGATTAAACCAAGATGTACCACCCATATTTTGATACGTAGCCACTAAAGCTAGTGAATCAGCCATATCAGCTACGATCTCAATGGTGATATCGAAATTACCTGTAAACAACTCCGTACCGATTGCTGGAGTAACAATATCGTTCGTGATTCTACAGTAGTATTCACCGCTCTCCGTTACTACCAGAGTGTCATTGAATACACCATAAGAACCGCCAAAGCGAAACCACTCATAATTATTTTGAGTCCCCGGAGTTGTAGCAATAAGCATCACATTGTCTGAGGCCAATGCGGTAAAAGAGGTGTCATTAGAAATCTTGGATTGGCTCGAAGCATTAAGCCCCAATGGTAAAGAGCTAACCAATTGTTCCAATACATCAAAGCGATAATCATTGTTATTGATGTCTAGGCTACTAAAAAACGACCAGTTGGAAGGATCCGCATCGAAACCGTTCAACCTATTTTCCCAGGCACTGATTGTAGACAAATTTGACAGACTATCGTACTCCGCGGGAATGGTACCTGTGAATTGGTTATTGTAAATATTGATATTGCTTAGGTTGTCTATATTTCCAAGCTCAATGGGAAGAGTCCCGCTAAGGTTATTATCTCCAACTGAGATGGTAAAGAGATTATTTAGCAAGCCCAATTCAGGCGGGATGTTTCCTGTGAGGTTATTGTTGTCCAGGTATAATTCCGTTAAACTAGGCAGATTTGACAACTGAGAGGGAATACTACCGCTTAGCCCATTCGAACTGAGAAACAAGCTAAACAATGCTGTCATATTACCTACCTCAATGGGAATACTTCCTGAGAGCTGATTATTGTTGAGTTGCAAATGAGTCAACGTGGTAAGGTTGCCCAATGCAGCAGGCAGTTCGCCGCTTAGCAAGTTGTCATATAAGTAAATGAAATTGATCTTTGGCAGATTAAAAAGACTGGCCGGAAGCTGTCCAGTGATGATATTAGAACCCATGTTCAAAAAGGTCAGACTATCCAGGTCACCAACGGCGGTGGATAAGTCGCCAATTAGGTTATTATTGCTCAGGGACAGGTTGTCCACACGACCGTCAACATCCAAGCTTACACCATACCAGTTGGCCACCGGATCGGTAAGCCATCCCGTATTATCCAACCAGGCCGAACCGCCCATATCATTGTAAATCGCCACCAAGGCCAACGAATCAGACACATCACTGATAGGGAGATCATTGATTTGGAAAGCCCTACTTAGAATGAAATAACCATAGGTTGGAAAAACGGTATCGTCAAAAATCTCACAAAAATAGCTCACACCTGCATCGGACACCGTAAGCGTAGAGCCACTCAGGGTGTCATAAAGCAAGCCGTCTCTATACCACCAATAGTCATAGCTGGCATCGCTAGTCCCAGCAAATAAATCCACAGTGCTACCTGCAAATTTCGTAATAGTAGTATCTTCTTTGGAGAACGGTTTGCTTTGATTCAAGAAAACATTGGCTGACACTCCTCCAAACTTGGCGAGTTCACTGTAATCCAGCTGATTAAATCCTAGGTCAACCGTAGTGGTACTAGGTAACAATAGAGGATCAAAATCTACACCGACGATCTTGTTGTCCGTTAATTGAAGACTCTGCAGACTATCCATATTATCTATAGAGGCTGGCAATCTTCCATTTAAATTGTTGCCGTTCATGGCGATGCCGGTCACTCTTCCAGTAGTGTCAGTAGTTACACCGTACCAAAATTGTATCGGCGTGATCAACCAGTTTTGATTTTGATTCCAATTGGCTCCATCAGTCTGGTTGTACAAGTCCACTAGTGCCGAGGAATCTGTAGCGTTACCACCAGCGCCATCCCACACTAAAAAAGATCTGGAATTGATAATGTACTCTGTCACCAGGCTATTGGAAACCTCACATCGGTATTTACCAGGTACTGAGGCTGTGATAGAGCTCGAAACTGCTCCAGTCGGTATTTCGTCCAGATACCACATATAGGTGTTAAATGATCCGGGCACTCCGGCATCGATGATAATCGAACCACTTTCAAGGAACAGGGCAGTATCCGGCTCATTATCACCAATTTTTGTGTCATAATTATCGATAAACCCTCCGAAAGTCTGATAAATGGGTTCAAGCTCCGAGAACGGAAAGAAGTTATTGCTGAGGTTCAAGGAATTGAGATTGGTCAATGATGAAGGATCGAACTCTATCGTCGTCAGGTTATTATTGTCTACATTAAGGAAGTTGAGTTGGCCAAGGTTATTAAACTCAACGGGTATGGATCCGGTCAACTCATTGTAACCCAGGTTGAGCTGACTTAGATTGGGCAATTGACCTAACTCCAAAGGTATCTGCCCGGTAAAATCGTTGAACCCCAGCTCAATAGCGTTAAGCTGGAGCAGGCTGCCTAGCTCTATGGGAAGCGTACCAGACAAGTTATTATCACTTAGATACAACCACCGTAAATTGATGAGATTGCCCAATTCAATTGGAATCGGTCCACTAAACTCATTACCTGAGGCATTTATGTTATCCAGATTGGATAGTGACCCAAGTTCAGGTGGAAGGTTACCACCAATATTATTGTCATAAATCTGAAAGGAGCGCAGGTTAGTCAGGTTGCCGATGGCAGCTGAAAGGGTATCCTCTAGTAGGTTTCCTCCTAGATCCAAAAATTCAAGTGAGGTCATAGTGTAAATGACACTAGGAAATGAACCATTTAGGTTATTATTCCAAGCATGTAGCGATCGGAGGTTACTGAGACCGGAAAAGGAAGAAGGGATTTCTCCGGAGAAATTATTCGAACTAAAATCCAAGTAATCCAGACTCGGTAGCTGGCCTAGTTCGGCAGGCAGCGTACCAAAGAAATTATTATTCGAAAGTCTGAGGAAAATAAGATTGACCAAATTTCCAATCTCCACTGGAAAATTCCCAAAAAAGTTGTTACTAGAAATATCTAGGTCCGTCAGGTTAGTGAGGTTGAAAAGCTCTAGTGGTAATGTTCCTGACAGGTTATTATCAGAGAAGTGCAACTGCCGAAGGTTAACCATATCGCCAAAAGATGAAGGAATTCCGCCCATGAAAAGATTGCCTTGTAAGTGTAATTCCTCCAGTGCGTCTAACTGCCCTAAAGATGAAGGCATGGAATCCACTAGGTTATTATAACTCAAATTGATGCGTCGTACTCTTCCATTACCGTCGAGGCTTATTCCATGCCAGTTTTCTACCGGCTCTACGAGCCAACCGTTATTACTATTCCAATTGTCACCGTCGGTTCGTTGGTAGAGTTCCACCAAGACAAGGCTATCAGCGGCCAGAGCTGGTTCTCCTTGCGGTGTCACTTTCGACTCCTCACGGATGGTTTGCAGATGAGCTTTTGCTATGCTTTCGGCGAGATTCGCAGACAGCTTTTTGTAAGATTGTATGTTTTCTGCCTTTATCCTAGTTGCTTCCACATCATCCACAGCCATATCGGACATGATCTCCTGAGAGTCTACTGTTTGAGGCTCCGCTACGGATAGCTCCACATACCGCTGAGATACTTGGTCGGTAGATGGTGCCGTTCTGGTTGGCTCCTCGTACTTCACCTGATCCGTACTGCTGACTATGACTTGTTCCTGTGCGGGCTCGGAAGATTCTATCCTGGTGGCGGTGTTCAATGCTTCCCTTGTTGCCTTACGTTGTGCTTCTACCCTCTTGAGCCAGGCAGCCTTTGGATCTGTTTTGGATGTAGAAGTAGTGCTCTGTGCATTGGACGCTGTTGAGGTATTATTGGAACCGGACCGGAGACTTACTGCCGGTCGATTGCCTTGTCTCCTGCTTTGTAGCTCTGGACTTAACTGCGTGCTGCCGGAGGTGCTTCTTGTCCTGTTATTGACCGCTGCTCCACCGGGTCTTGAAGACTTTGTTCGCTCTAAATAGTTTTCTATTTGGGCCTGGAGTACAGGATGTTCCGCGAACCCGCTATCATCAATTGTCTCCTCTATTTCTACTTCAGCATCGACTGCTTCCTCCTCTTGAACTATGTTACCAGGCTCTCGAGCAATGCTCTTGATTCGTTGCTGACTTCTTTCCCTTGCTATCTCTTGAGAAGAGGTTTCCGTGGAAGGATACCTAGGAGGAACCTGCAAGCTGTTCTGATCATCAGGATTTGTTTTTTGTTTTTGCTTTTGTTGCTCATACAACTGCCGCTTAAGGTCTAGTTGCTCTTGAGTCAATTTAGCTGGTTGCTGCGAATAGCCTAAAACGGCTACTACCAGTAGGGTAAGGTTGATTAAGTACTTTTTCATCGGACACAGTTTGGTAGCGTTTGCAATTTCACAAAAAGCGCCGCATGAATCAATACCTAATTTCAGGTATTACGAGTCTTTGGCGGTAATCATGTCATGCAATACAACAGATGAAATTAGTGAATTTCGGCGTTGTCGAAAAAAAAAAGGTCAGCGGAACGGTAAAAAACCAGATAAGCCAGAACTTCCAACTATTGAAAGGTTTACAAAACGGCAGACTCAATTGTCTTTAAAACCCCCTTATTGGCATCTAAAACCGCTTTTACACCAACAGGTAACGTGGCATTGTGTTTCTCATGGCCGAATGGAAATCCGTAGCAAACGGGTATATCCATATCACCAAGCCTATCATGAAAGACCTCTTGTAAACCAATGGAATACTCATAGAATGGATCATCCGGACTGGTATCGCAGTCGGTGAAATATCCTAAAGCGATTCCTCCGACACCATCCAGTTTTCCTGCGGACCTGAGTTGTGTCAACATCCTGTCTACTCTATAGGTACTCTCTCCCACTTCCTCAATGAATAGAATGTGATCTTTATAGTCTGGATCATGAGGTGTTCCTACCAAGCTAACTAGCAAACTCAAATTCCCACCTATCAGGCGACCTTCTCCTATTCCTCCAGAAATAGTTTCGGCTTTTTCAGCTTCAATTTTCACCTTTCGTCCTTTGACAACTATATCTTGTAGATAGTCTACGGTGAAGTCATTCATATCTGAAGCACCAACAGGACCATGAAATCCAACTATTCCCGTTTGGGAATATATGCCCAGTAATAGAGCTGTAATGTCGCTGTATCCGATCAGTGGCTTGGGGTTATTCTTGATTAACTGATAATCAAGCCCTTCCAACAACCTGCCTGTACCATATCCTCCACGAGCACAGATGATACCGTCTATATCGCTATCCGCGAAATAGTCATGCAAATCCTGCAATCGTTGTTGATCTGTTCCAGAGAGAAAGCCACTACGGGTTCTGAGGTTATCAGAATACTTTATTTCAAAGCCAAGCTCCTCCATATTCTGCAATGCTCGCTCAAATGCCGACCTCGATAAAGCACTGGCTGGTGCCACCAGACCTACAGTGGGTTTCTTGGGTAAAGCTGATGGCTTAACAATTGGCTTTAACTCCCTGGTAAAAACTAAGGAATCGGAAACTGTCGTAAGGCCTAATAGAGACGTTGACTTGACAAATGATCTTCTGTCCATGGGTTAAATCTAATCCAAACGACCCAAGTTGGTCATTCCTTAGGCTTAGAATTAGCAATTCAATAACAATAAATCTCTTTAGACAAAGACGATTGTCAGTATTTTGCTTTCTAAACTAAATTAACCGTTAAAACGATTTAGCAGTTTTAAAATTAATTAACTATTGTGAATATCTCCGTCACCGCCATCTGCTGGTTTCTGTCAATTGGTAATTTTCTTTACTTATACTCAACGGTTCCTTTTCTAATACTTTGATTTTGATATTGAATAGCATTAGCGAATTCCAATGAAATCTGAAGGAGATAGTTGAGCCAGTAAATGGCTGAGACTGGCATGTGTGATCAACTCCTCTGATTGGGTAACCACTTTGAAAATCTTTCAAAAAAATCAGAACGGATATATCCAGGGGATCAGCAACGTTGCTATGATCCAGAATATGAGGTTTAAGCCTACTCCTACTTTGAAAAAATCCAAAAACTTATAGCGACCGGCAGCAAACACCATTGCATTGGTTTGATATCCAATAGGTGTCATGAAACTTGCAGATGCAGCAAGCATGACAGCTACCAGGAATGGAACAGGACTCACATCAAGCTTATCAGCGGTGGCAATCGCAATAGGCGCAAAAAGTGCAGCGGTGGCAGTATTTGACATCACTTCGGTAAG
>JAHCMJ010000227.1 GCA_019192485.1 Cyclobacteriaceae bacterium HetDA_MAG_MS6
GCCTATTCAAAAGGATTTAGTGTTGTAGTAGCGGGAAGAAACGAGGAGAAGCTACAACAGATCACCAACGATTTAGGAGATCAGGCCTCACACTACTGTGTAGATGCTATGGAGGAAAGACAAGTAACCCAAATGCTTGAAGAACTAGCACCAATCGACCACATTGTGGTCACCGTGAATGCGCCTGGAAGCGCCACAAGTATATCCAATACGAGCACTGAGGATGCTAAATTAGTGTTCGAAAGATTTTGGATGAATTATAGAATTCTAAACCTGTCGAAGGCCCACATGAGCTCAAATGGATCGATTACCCTGATCTCCGGGAGTAGCAGTAAAACACCCGTAGCCCAATACAGCTTCTGGGGAACCATACATGGATCGATTGAGGCATTAGCTAGGAATGCGGCTTTGGATCTGGCACCTATTCGAGTCAATGTGGTCTCACCCGGAGGAATTGGATTACAACCTGATAGACAATTGGCAGCGCACAGAGGAACACCAGAAGATATTGGAAAAGCAATTATCTCTCTGATTGAAAATCCTGCCATAACCAATGCAAAACTAGATGTCGACGGTGGAGAAAGACAAGGAACTTGGAAAGGATAATCAAGAGGAAAAGCAAATGGCCTATATCAGCATTTGTAGTCGATAAAAAAACAGTACAAGCTTAAGGGTGATCCAAAACCACCCTTAAGAGAAAATTTTCTGGCTTACATTAAAACAGCTTGATCAGAGCTCTTGCAAGATTTTTGAAATCAAGTCTTCTTGACTCAATCTCGCAGCATTCGAAGCGAGAAAAACAAACTGATCTCTTTCTACTGAATGCACCAAATCTGCAAAAAACACATCATTACCACCATTGTGCATAGCTGAAGACCCTAACCTTGTATTACCAAGACTCCATCCTAGACCCACATAGGTATTATCCTGCCCTTCCTGGATGTAGCGCGTATACATGGCTGTTTTTTGGGCTTCACTAAAAAGCTCATTACCGGATAAAGCTTTGTAGAAAGCGTGAATATCGCTAGCTGCCATCAGAAGGCCTCCATTTCCTTTCAGATGCCAGAATGGTCCCTCATCATCCCAGGGTAAGTCAAAAGGCTTTCCAAGATTTGTCCCTGGATCGCTAAAGACGCCTTGGTCATCGTATCCATTAGCCACTTCGGCCGATTCGTAGTCTGGGATCACATAACCGGCAGTAGTCATGCCCGCTGGGTCAAAAATCTCTTGTTTTAAGAATTGCTCGTACGTAGTAGCACTCAACTTTTCAATGATAATTCCAAGTATACTGAACCCTACGTTTGAATAAGCGTATTCAGTTCCTGGCTCAAACAAGAGTTTCGTTTCCATGGATTCTTCGATAAACTCTTCGGTAGTTATCTCCTGGTAGTCGTCTCCAATCGACTCTACGAATCCAGATCGATGTGTAAGCAAATCAAGAATAGTAATAGCAGCTTTATCTGACGGAATATTCATAAAGATGTCCCCTAGCCTATCATTGTAACTTAAAAGCCCTTTCTCCTCGCACTTGACAATTCCCATGGCAGTAAATGGCTTGGTGATAGATCCAATATCAAAGACAGTATTGATAGTAATTGGGACATCGTTTTCCCTTTCTGAAAAACCGAAACCCGAGCTGTAGGTAATCTCCTCGCTATTTCCTATAAGTAGAAATCCATTAAAATCAGGTTCATTTCCAATGATTTGGTCCACCCTCATTTGAAAAGGATCTTGATCCGTAGGATCATCACTTGAGCAGGCGATAAATGCAAATAGAATGACGAAAGCTTTGAATATATTTTTGATCATGACGTTTGAAATTATTTGATCCCAAAAATATGTTCAGAGGCCAGGCCATTAAAGAAGGACCAGTTTGAAAGAAGATTGAAAAAGGTTGTAGTACCTATAGATGAGTAGAGGTATTACCTTCACGATGTAGCTGTATGAGCTGTTTTTTATCTTTTACATTAAACAACTTGTAAATCTTGTTGAGGTGAGATTTGATAGTTGAAATTTCTATGTGCAAAATCTCAGCTATCTCCTTTTGAGACTTCCCATTGAGTAAAGCTTCTAAAACCTCTATTTCGCGGCTTGAGAGTCGGTTGCGTAACGCCTTAAAGTCAGGATCTTGAAGCTTGACCTTCCTATTTCTTGCTCGCTCTTTCAAAAAAAGAAAAAGTAGAAGTAAAATGATTAGTACTAAAAAAACAATAAGAAAGTTAGGGTTCAGTACTTCTTCTTCTATATTCTCATTTTCCATTTTAAAGTCATTATGAATTGTAAAATTACGAAACCGAAACGCTCATTGCGTAGCTATATATTGTGTAAAGATTAAAAATCAACCCTGGCTTGTTTCTCCGAACAAGCAAAAAGCACTATAACAGGTAGAAAACTTCAAAAGACATCGATTTTAACTTGAATACAATTATGCCAAGCCTAGAAATCAAAACAGGAAATCAGAAAACATCTATTGATTTTCATTAGATTTCTAAGAATGTTTCGAAATCAAAAGCAGTACCTCGATCTCCTCAGAGCATCCATTTATCGTTTTGAACCCGTATCCGATGAATCATTTGAGGCACTAGCTAATTCTTTCAAATTACGCGCGATCAAAAAAGGTGAATACCTGATCTCCAAAGGACAAGTATCAAAAAAGATGTACTTCGTTTGTAGCGGTATTTTGGTGTCACAGTGGCTGGATGGTTTAGGTAACGTCCATATCAAAAACTTTTTTTTAGAGGGCGATTTTGCAGCTTCAACAGTCTCTTCTCTCAAAGTCGCACCTTCCGAATTTAGCCTCCAGGCACTCAAACCAACCGATTTACTTGAGATCGATTACGGTGTTTACAAGCAGTTGATCTATCAATATGATGATTTGAAAATTTTCTACATCCACTATCTGGAGCAGAAATGGGTGATTGAAAACGAAAAGAGACAAATTTCATTCGCAGCACAGGATGCGAGTGAACGCTACAAAAGCTTCCTAAAAGATTATCCTAAGCTGGATCAAAGGATAGCCCTTCGTTACATTGCGTCTTTCCTAGGCATTACACCAACACAGCTTAGCAGGGTGCGTAAAAGCTTCTAATTCCTAGTTTCTTCAACATATGTAAAGGTTTAGCGTGTGGCTAGTTCCGTTCTTTGCTCTTGAAAATAAATTAAAAGTCATGAATCAATTGCTCATATATCTGCTTGCCTTTGTCGGGGGCGTCTTTCTAGCGATCCAGGGCGGCTTCAATGCCCAGCTCGGCGTATTACTGAAAAATCCGTTGCTGGCATCTATGGTAGCATTTGCAACCAGTTCCATTTATGTGTTGGTCTCGATCATGGTCAGTGTAAGAGCCTTACCTACTACGATGACGCTAAAGGCGATACCTACACACTTGTGGTTCATTGGTGGCTTCTGTAGCTTCATCGGGATTGCCTTGTATTACTATACGATACCCAAGCTCGGGATTGCTAATATGATCTCATTGGGGTTGAGCGGTCAGCTCATCTTTTCCATTCTAGCTTCTCACTTTGGCTGGTTTGATTTACCTCTACAGACGATTGACTACCGTCGAGTGATAGGTGTTGGAGCGATGATTCTTGGCATCTTTTTAATCAACAGTAAATAAAGATGGATATCATACAAGCAAACATTCGAAACTTAACAAACCTATGGAGTAGCATCTGCGCACTTCATGGGACATATCAAGCATCGCGCGATTTTGACTTATGCTTTGTCAAAGAAGCAGCGTGGCCTAGGCGATTATGGTTTCATGGCATGCCAACGATCACTCATTTGGAGGAGGCGCTGCGACAATCACCATCTGGGATGACAATTACGACCTGGGATGCAATCAATGGGTCGGAGGACCAGTTGTTGCAAGACTATGGTTTTACACTCAAGACTGAGCAGACTGGGATGTCATTGGAAATGGAAGGCTACATTCCGAATGAGACCGGGTTAGCCCTTTTAAAGGTTAACCATGAAAGTGACGCCAAGGATTGGGCATCGCTTTTTCAAAGCGCCTTTCGCTATCAGATCAATCATGAGTTACTTCTGAAAAAGCCGCTAGGACTTGACATATACATCGCCTTGCATGAGGGTGAACCCGCAGGTACTGCTATGCTTTTTCAGGATACTGACAAGATCATGGGACTACACTCCATGGGAATCATCCCAGCAATGCAGCGGAAAGGATTGGGTGAAAAGCTGCTGCTAACATTGCTTAAACGCGCTAAAGTGGCAGGTGCGGAACATGTGACACTGCAAGCATCCATGGCAGGTATGCGACTTTACGAAAAACATGGATTCGTTCGCCAGTTTTCCATGAAAAACTATGTCCATAGCGAGGAGGAACGATGAGAGTCTTATGGGCGAGTCTCCTTGCCACATTTTCGCTGGTAGGCCAGGCTCAAATTGAAAACATCCAACTAGGACCTGACTTGCTTGTCAACAAGTTCTATGCCGGCTTCAACTCTATGGTGTCTATCCCGCAGGATAGTCTGGTGACCATTACCGAAAACTCATTTCGCGTAGGCATATTAGCTACGCAACAACTCAATAGCTTTTTGGCGGTGGAATCTCAAGCGGCTATTCAGGTATCCAATGCAGCTAGGACCAGCTCCATTCCATCATTTGAATTGATTGGCAAGATTTCAGATCAATGGCAACTGAGAGCTGGAGTTTTGGTAACACCTACCACCACCAACCGGCCTAACCCGATCACCTGGGAAAGCCAGGTGGAAACTTATGCTCAGTCGCGTATCATTGGAGGTAGACCGGGCGCTACCCTACGGTATCGTGCGAGCGACAATCTCTTTTTAGCCTATGCAATTCATAATCATGACCGACAGTGGGCTCATCATCTTCGAATGGATTTTAGGCAGTTGAGAGTAGCTGGGTTTTACCAGCAAAACAGGGATTACTTCCTTTCCATGAAGCTGTCATCCACTCTGGTGGAAGCAGTAGCAAACTACTCCAGCGCGCTGGACGAAGTGGCGGGTTCCGTATTTGTGAATGTGACAGACGATTACGAGATCTACAGTGATGTAGGCTACCGTCTGAAAGATGATACATCTCAAGCCACCACCATTGGTGTAAGACATACATTTGATAATGCTGGCTGGCATGTGAAAGGGTTTTTCGGGTTGGCGTACGATTTTCAGTCGGAGCTCATCACGGGTCAACTATTTGTCCATCTTTTCTAGTTCGAAGGATAGAGGTTAAAAAGTGACAGTATCTCTTCGATTCTTATCAATTACTCTGTCGGGTTACCTACCATCTTTGATGACGTTTACAATTATTTAGAAAATGGAACAAAAAGACCAAAAAATATGGCTAGTAACCGGAGTGTCCTCGGGGTTTGGTAAAGAACTCATGCGATCGATTACCGAAGCGGGAGACATAGCAATTGGCACGGTCCGCAAGCAAGAACAGGTTGCTACCACAGAAGCCATAGCTCCAGGTAGCGCATTTGCGTACCTGCTGGATGTTAGGGATCAGCAGCAGGTTCAGGAAGTAGTTACTCAAGTGCACAAACGATTTGGCCGACTTGATGTGGTCGTCAACAACGCGGGTTATGGACTGATCGGTGCAGTGGAAGAAGCCAGCGCTGAAGACGTAAGGCAACAACTGGAAACAAATGTTTTTGGAGCACTTTTCGTCACGCAGGCGGCTATGCCCTACATGCGGAAACAAGGTGGAGGACATTTGATACAAATCTCTTCTGTTGGAGGATTTGTATCCTATCCTGGTGCAGGCATTTACAATGCCAGCAAGTATGCGCTGGAAGGGTTTAGTGAAGCCATTGCTAAGGAAGCCGGACACCTGGATATCAAAGTCACTATGGTGGAGCCAGGTCCTTTCCGTACTGAATGGGCCGGTACCTCTCTGAAGCACACCGAGCAGCAAATCGATGACTATCGCGCTTCTGTTGGAGAGTTCCGTGATTGGCTAGCCAGTGACAATGGCTCATGATCCTGAGCCCCCAATTAATTTTCCTGTTGGTGAAAGTGCCATAAGCGCCATGAAGGAGAAGATCGAAAGACTATCAAAAGAAATTGACAAATGGAAAGAGCTCTCGATAAATACGGCCTTCACAGAGGTAAGTATCTAAATTGAAATCACCTAAGCAACAATCGACAATGGAACAATTAGGAATATCACAAACATTCTCTTTAGGAGGAACTACTGGGATTAATAGACTAGGTTTTGGTGCCCTTCGTATCACAGGAAAAGGTGGTTACGGGCCACCGGAGAATCCCAAAGACGCGATCAATTTACTTCAAGAAATCCCTAAGCTAGGCATAAACTTTATTGATACAGCAGATAGCTATGGGCCTTTCATCTCAGAGGAACTCATAGGTGAGGCATTGTACCCCTATGCGGAAGACATGGTTATTGCTACAAAAGTGGGTTATGAGCGTCCGGGAGGAATCTGGAAGATTAACAATAAGCCAGAACGCATGAGAAAGGCCCTAGAAGGCAGTCTCAAAAGGCTAAAACTGGAACAAATAGATTTGTATCAGTTACATCGCATTGATCCCAAGGTGCCATTGGAAGATCAAGTGGGCTTTATGAAAGAGGTACAGCAAGAGGGCCTGATCAAACATATTGGGCTTTCGGAAGTGAGCGTGAAAGAGATCGAGGATGCCCAGCAGATCGCGCCCATCGCTAGCGTGCAAAATAAATACAGCTACCATGACAGGCAATCTGAAGACGTCCTCAACTTTACCAGGGAACACGACATTGCGTTTATCCCCTGGTATCCATTGGACGCTGGTCGTGTAGTCGGTAAGGTCAAGATGAAAGTTATTGCGGAGAAACACGGCTTATCTCTTCACCAGGTGGCCATTTCCTGGCTACTCCATCACGCCCCTCACATTATCGCCATACCAGGCACTTCCAACCTGAACCATCTTCGAGACAATGCCAAAATTGGAGAAAGCTCCCTGACTGAAGAAGTTATGCACTTTTTAGACACGACAGATGCATAACGAAACTCAAAACGAGCCTCGTCATCTGGTTCGCCCTGTACCCTGTGTTGGCATTGCTATCCATACGCTTGTCTCAGCCCTTTGGCCAATTGACTGTTCTGGTCAGGACCTTCTTGCTCACGGCAGTACCGATACCACTCATGGTATATTTGCTCATTCCATTATCGACAAGACTGTTCCAACGGGTGGAGTTGGCTTAGGAAAGAACTATACATTAAGATTAGAAACACATCGATGAATAAGACTCGCCAAATTGCACTGATTACAGGAGGAAGTCGTGGACTAGGCAAGAGCATGGCATTGAAACTTGCGAAAGACGGCCATCACATTATACTTACTTACCTATCCAAAAAGGAAGAGGCCCAAGCCGTCGTTCAAGAGGTAGAACAGCTGGGACAATTAGCCACCGCACTTCCTTTTGATGTCGGAAACCTTGACCAGCAAGAGGTATTTATCCACACCCTCAAAGAGACCTTAGTTGAGCAATTTGATACGGACAAGTTGAGCTTCTTGATCAACAACGCTGGTATTGGCGCTTCCCTTCCCTACCACCAGGTGGACACATTCACTTTTGACCAATTTTTTAATATTCATCTGAAGGGTGTGTATTTCCTCACACAACAACTCCTACCTGTCATCGAAGATGGAGGCCGAATCATCAACGTCTCTTCTGGCACCACAAGATATTTCATCCCTGGATACTCCATGTATGCAACTATGAAAGGCGCCATTGAGACCTTTACCAAATATG
>JAHCMJ010000228.1 GCA_019192485.1 Cyclobacteriaceae bacterium HetDA_MAG_MS6
ATAGCTGTCTTACCTACACCGGGTTCGCCTATTAGAATAGGATTGTTTTTCTTCCTTCTACTCAGAATCTGAGCAACCCTTTCAATTTCTTTTTCTCGACCAACAATAGGATCGAGCTTATCATCTTCCGCCAGCTTGGTCAAATCGCGACCAAAATTGTCTAAAACCGGAGTTCTGGATTTTTCGCCTCCTTTCGTTGACTCTCTTCCGCTGGAACTACCGGATGAAGAACCTCCACCGAACATCCTGCCTGACTCCTCATCTGGATCATCAGTATCGGAGGTAGCCATTGGATTCTCTGTCTGGTACTCCAGAAGCTCTTTAACGACGTCATAAGCGACATCGAATTTGTCTAAAATTTGAGTTGCCAAGTTATCTTCATCTCTCAAGATCGAGAGCAATAGATGCTCAGTACCTATTAATTGGCTTTTGAAAATTTTGGCCTCCAGATAAGTTATCTTCAGCACTTTTTCAGACTGCCTCGTCAGAGGTATATTGGCCAGGTTCTTAACATTACTGGTTGCAGTGCCTTTCGTTGCTTGCTCAATTGCGCTACGCAGCTCCTCCAAGGACACTCCAAGTTTCTTAAGCAATCCAACAGCTACTCCTTCTCCTTCTCTGATCATACCTAATAGCAAATGCTCTGTTCCGATATAATCATGACCTAACCGAAGTGCCTCCTCTCTGCTTAATGATATTACTTCTTTGACTCTATTTGAAAATTTAGCTTCCATAAATGGATTTTTAGCCGAGATCGGTATTTAGTAAAATTAACCTTATTTAAATCAAATCCCTCGCAGTGGATATTAAAAAACACAACCGGGTATAGATTTGTTCAACGCTCTTTTCTAGCGGACTTTTCTATCACACTACATGTCTGAGGTCCCTCAGAAAACAACGCATCAATAATGCTGAGGTTGGGGACAAAATTGCTGCCAAAGTTTTGGATGTAGGGAAAAGGTTTGTATATATCACGTTGAGCAAAGGTTTTTTTAGGGTGAATATGGTTCCTATAGTCCAAAATCCCCATTTCAGCCATTTTGTCGTATCGTTCGGTCTCTGATATGACCATGTCAGATTGTAAGACTTTAAGACATATTGTCATCATCATTTGGCATAGGTCTAGCAAAAACTTTGGTCTACGCTCCAATATGTCATGAAACAAGTCAGAAAAGTGCTCAAAAAAAGGGGACTTCCCATATGAAGAATAGATCGCTCCCCAATGTTCCTTGATCCATCGCTGACGATAGTCGATGGTAACTTCACGAAATGTCGTTCTGTTGCCATAGCTAACTGGGACAATGAGCGGCATAGGTCCTTGCGAAGTATTAATATAGAACCTGTTGCGAAAAGTCTGTTTCCGAAAATGCTCATGAGTCTCCCAAATGACCTCACTGGCCTTATCTAATAGTACAAAGTATTCTAAACTACCTAGTAGGTGTGGCTCAATCAACAAAGCCTTTCTGATCTCACCTGAAACCATCTCAGAGATATTGATATATATCACCCATCCCATGCCTGATCACTTCCGGCTCGTCTGATGTGCAGTCTATAATGGTACTTGGCATCGTATGACCGTAGCCCCCGTCAATGACGATATCAACTTGCTTTTCAAACTTCTCAAAAATCAGTTCTGGATCTGTTGAGTACTCAATGATTTCGTCCTCATCATGTATAGAGGTTGTGACAATCGGATTCCCCAATTCACGAACAATTTCTCTCGGTATATTGTGGTCAGGAACGCGTATTCCAACAGTCTTCTTCTTCGCATTTAAAATTTTGGGCACTTTGCTGGAGGCCTCCAATATGTAAGTGTATGGCCCTGGCAGTGTTTTTTTCATCAATTTGAAAATAGGCGTGGTGACGTGTCTGGCATATTCGGAAAGGTGACTCAGGTCATAGCAGACGAAGGCAAGATTGGTATTTTTTCCCTTACCCCCTTTTAGTCGCTTGACTCGCTCTACAGCTCTTGCGTTGAAAATGTCACAACCAAAACCATACACTGTATCCGTAGGATAAATAATAACACCTCCCTGACGGAGCACCTCCACGATCTCACCGACCTTAGCAAGATCAGTATTTTTCTCATATAGTTTGATTAATTCTGCAGCCATGAAAGAAACCAAAGTTAAGGTATTGCCACCTAGGCAGCCTCTTTTTCAAGTCGTAGGTTTCACTAATTTTGCGCCCTTATGAAGCGAAAAAAATTCATCGCCATTTTTATGATCGTTTTCACGATCATGCTTTCTTCTTTTGCCTTTTACGGCTACCAGGTTCTGTTCACGCCAAATGTCTTACCTGAAAAAGAAGATCGCTTATTTGCTATTGCGCCTGGAGCTTCATTTAAGGACGTACAAAATGCACTTTACGATCAGGGAATAGTCACAGACCTTGTTTCTTTTAGTGTCGTAGCAAAACTCAAAGATTACGATAGATTGGTAAAACCTGGTCTGTACCAACTCCGAAAGGACATGAGCAACCTTGAAGCCGTCAATCTATTAAGATCCGGCAATCAGACTCCTGTGAAGGTTACTTTCTCGGTAGCCAGACAATTGAAGGAATTAGCAGTGCCTCTCTCCTCTTTCTTTGCATTTGATTCAACCTCATTAGCCTCTTTGTTGATGTCAGACTCAATAGCTAGTAGCTACGGTTTCGAGCCGCACACCTTCATTTCCATGTTTATCCCCAATACATATGAAATGTATTGGACATCTTCTCCAAGGCAGGTGCTGGATAGAATGAAATCAGAATATGATCGCTTTTGGAATGACGAAAGGAAACAAAAAGCCTCCAGTATGGGGTTGACTCCTTTAGAAGTGTCTACACTTGCCTCTATCGTAGAAAGTGAAACCAACAAGTTGGACGAAGCTGGTAGGATCGCGGGTGTGTATATCAATAGACTCAAGCGAAGCATCCCATTACAGGCCGATCCTACGCTGGTATTCGCACTGGGAGATTTTACAGTGAGAAGGGTCCTAGACAAGGACAAGCGGCTGGATTCACCATACAACACCTATAAATATGAAGGCCTGCCACCGGGTCCGATCCGTTTACCTACAATCGCTGGCATCAACGCTGTGCTCAACTACGAGTCGCACAAGTACATCTACTTCTGTGCTAAAGATGACTTCTCCGGCTATCACGCCTTTGCCAGAACGTATAGAGAGCACTTGATCAATGCTCGCAAGTTTCAAAGGGCTCTCAATAACGAAAGGATTTTTAGATAATGTACCTGCATGAAGTACAAATAAGAGTACGCTACGCCGATACCGATCAGATGGGCTATGTCTATTATGGCAACTATGCCGCCTACTACGAGGTAGCTAGAGTAGAAGCTTTCCGAGCGTTAGGTTATGCATACAAACAATTAGAAGCGGATGGGATCATGATGCCGGTTTTAGAACTAAAAACCAAATATCACCAGCCAGCCAGATATGATGACTTGCTCACCATAAAAGTCTCGATACCAGAATACCCAAGAGTACGGATCAGATATGAATACGAAATATTTAATGAGTCAAATGAGCTATTGAATACCGGTGAGACGACGCTGGTGTTTATTTCCAAAGAAACTGGCAAACCCACCAGAATACCAGCTGTAATGCTCGATTTATTAGAACCGCACTACTAGGATGCGCCTGGTACAGGTCAAATCCATCCTGAACAAAACGAAACGCCGCGATCCTTGGTTTCTTGATGACTACACCATCAACCCATATAGCGGATGCTCATTCAATTGCCTATACTGCTACATCAGAGGCAGTAAATACGGAGTCAATATGGCAGAGCGTCTTGCCGTAAAAGAAAATGCAATAGAACTTCTGGATAGACAGCTATTCAACCGCGCCAAGAAAGGCCAATATGGGGTTATTGCATTGTCTTCAGCCACTGACCCGTATCTACAGCTCGAAAGCAAGACAGGATTGACCAGGGGTATATTGGAGGTAATTTCCAGGCATAGATTTCCATTACATCTGATCACTAAATCAGACTTGGTCCTGCGTGACCTGGATCTTCTCAAAAAGGTTGAAGAAAGGGCGGTATTGCCTGCCGATCTTCAGGTGAGTAGAAAAGTATTTTTGACCTTTTCATTCAGCACATTGGATGATGATGTCAATAAAATCTTTGAACTGGGAGCAACACCCCCAACCAAAAGACTGCAGGCCTTGCAGAAAGTAAAACAAGCAGGTTTTTTGACAGGTGCAAGCCTCATGCCATTGCTTCCATACATCACTGATACGGATTCGCATCTCGATTACATGTTTAAAAGCTTTGCTGCCATTCCCGTTGACTATATATTCCCAGCTTCCATCACTTTGTTTGGAAATGGTCCTGCAGATAGCAAAACGCTTATGTTAAAGGCTATCGCCCAAGAATACCCAGAATTGCTGGAGAAATACGAAAAGCTTTCCTCTGTCCCAAAATATTTAAGCAACTATAAGGCAAAGCTGAAGAGGCGTACAGATGAGTTATTGCGGAGGTATAAGTTAAGCGATCGGATCAATTAGGGTGCTTCGCGATTACTCTGGTAAGTGCTAACTTGTACCTAAATTTCCCTAACATGGCCAAGATCATTAAACTGCCTTCAGTTTTTCTAATTGACACGAAAGTAGTAGGCGTAAGTAAGCAAAATGCCGATGGAAGCGAAAGACAGGATATCATAAAAGGGTCTGTAGAAGAGGATGATAAGATAGTATTGGAACCTGAACCAAGCAATATCTACGATCCGAATGCGGTGAAAGTATTGACTCAAGAAGGAAAACAAATCGGGTACCTCAACCAAGATCATGCCTTGCAGGTCAGCAAGGCTATAGACAATGATGTCAAGGTACATTGTAAGGTAAGCTGGAAAAGTGGCGAGAAATACGTAGGCGTTGGGCTGAGAATTGAGTTGGAGAATTAATTCACACCTTCTGTTGAAAATTTGACCATTTCATATAGTTTTGCGATCCGAATTTCAGATCACTTCACAGAGGCGTGGCAGAGTGGTCGAATGCGGCGGTCTTGAAAACCGTTGTACCGCGAGGTACCGGGGGTTCGAATCCCTCCGCCTCTGCAAGCAAAAGCCTGGTGTGTAAGCAGCAGGCTTTTTTGTTTTAGAACAAATCAAGCCTGCTTGAATGGGTGAGAAAATAAAAATCACCGTTTCGTTTACATCATTCACGGGTTTGCTCTCTCATCTTTTCATTAAAGCTAGCTACTGCTCGGTCATAGCTGTCCTCTATTATGGTTTTCACAACTCTTTGATTGATTGGTCCTGGATTTAGGATGCATACCCAACCCATCCAGGCGTATACTGGATGGGGCGTAAGCAAATCCAGTTGATGGAAATCCCACAAGCCTGCGACCGGGCTTTCTCCTTTGGAAGCTCTTTTAGGAACTCCGCCAAAAATCTCCTGATATTTCTGCTTGCCTAAGCCCATGCTTATCCGGAACACACCATCTCTGTCCAGGTTGGAAAAAGCATCATTGGGTCCATCGGATTCTTTAATGGTAGAAAAGTATACTCCATGAGGTAGCATTCGACCAGGATTGTAGAAAAAGCTACGTTCTCTATAGGCATTCTTCATTACTACACCTTGGTATTCCTGCAAAATCCAATCTTCCCAACTCTGAGGGTCCATGACCTCTACCTTCATTGATAATGCGATTTTATTTCAACAGCTTTCATTTCCACCGACTCGAAATCAATACAACTCATGAAAGGACCAGCAGCTGGCGACTTCATCAGTACCTCAGCAGTTTCTTCTAATACATGATGGTCTTTCCAAAAGATGACATCACGCCATATCCCATCCTCTTCTTTGGTTAGTGTTCGGCTGATAAATCCTTCTACATTGGAAAGGAATTCGTTTTGCATTTTTTCAGCTCCTTTCAAAAGATCCTCTTCTGTAACACCCTCCTTCAGCTTAAAAGAGGTGATTTCCAAGATTTTTGCTTCGTTCATATTCTTTAATTTTTGGGCATGACTAGCCACCACGAAGCACGCGAAAAGCACCATCATACCCATTTTGATTAATTGATTTTTCATTTGTTTATCTATTATTTGAGTTCCTTTCTTATGAATATCCCAATGTTTTCTGTCGAGAAGGATTCTGGTCCGAAATGCTCAATGTTGACTCCCAAGCCTGTTTGAAACCAGTCTTTAATTCCCAAGCCTACTCGTAGCTGCTGATAGCTGAACAAGTGATTTTCAAAGTCCACTTCCATTACTGTACTGAAAGTAAATTGTGTGAAGAAGCTGAGTGTCTCATTAATCTTAGGTTTATAGATCAAGAATCCGAAAAGTTCGAGATCGTCTTCACCGTCTCTGAAGTGCCATGAAGGGAACAGGTTGATAAATAATGAGCCGTCTTGATTGAAGTAAGTGTAAGATCCTGCCAAGGTTGGTGCAAAGTCCCTGTCGGCATAAAACGCTCCACCAGCAATACCCCAATTAGGAGTGAAGTTGTACGTGATCAATGAGTTGATAAAGATCCTGTGCCTGGGTTGAATATCCAAAAGCACGTAGTATGGCTAGTATTGCCAGTCTTTTAGCAAAAAAATTCATAACTAAATTAAGTTGTTTAGAAAGGTCTAGTTAAGCCGTAAAAGCGTGTGTAGTTTATGATCGCTGAGTACGTCCTCCAGGATCTTTTCGGGCTTTTGCTCATAAGGATGATCCTGAAAAAGACGTGTATGGATGTCTTCTCTTGCTGCCTCTAAAGCCTCCTCTTTTTCCAAGAGCTTCTCGTATATACTCTTTTTGAAATCTTTATTGAACATCAGGTTATCTGGATTGACATAGCCTAGCCTAATGAAGCCCTTTGTTTTCTTTTCACAGGTGCAAGGGTTGTCTTTATTTACCAAGCTGCACTGACCATCCATAAAACTGAATAAGTCCTTTCTGGCTCGTGAGATCTTTTTACGATATGCTTCTGGGGTGACCTCAAAGATCTCGCTCCCCATATTGTGATCAATCTTAAAGATATCCCCAAGGATGTAGAATAGTCGCTGTTCCCTATTCAGACACATGAGCATACCTGACATACAGCTCAATTTGGCCTCTACTACTGCTTCTTTTAGTACGGTTTTCTCTTCCTGATTGAGCTCTTCATTTTCAATGTTGGCTAAATGGTTACCATAGCCGTCTAATCCCCCAGCAATCTCCAGCTCAACGCTACGCTTTTTCATGTCCAAGACATGATTCACAGCGATTCTGTACATCCAGGTTTTGAAGGCGCTTTTAAACTGAAAGGTCTTAAGTTGGGTGACGATCTTGATCCATATCTCCTGATTTACGTCCTCCGCATCTTTATGACTGTAGAGCATTTTCAAACAGATATTGAAGGTATCGGAGTAGTGTCTATCTATAAGACTATTAAGTGCGGTCTTGTCACCATCTAGTGCTTTTTGAGCAAGGCTGGCATCTATTTGTTTTTCGTCTACTTTGTTCATACCGAGTATTCTTTTGATCCTCCAAAATCATTAGACGAGGGATGGATTATGGTGTGACCGTAGTAAATACCTAGCTATTTGTTGCCCGCTGACTTTCACCCCATAAATACAATGCTTTAATAATTGGCAAGAGCGTCTCACCCTTGCTGGTGATTGCATATTCAACCCTTGGCGGTACTTCAGGAAAGACTGTTCTAGACAAGACACCATCCTCTTCAAGGTCGCGTAGTTGTTTCGTTAACGTGCGTTTACTTACACCCTC
>JAHCMJ010000229.1 GCA_019192485.1 Cyclobacteriaceae bacterium HetDA_MAG_MS6
TCTACTTCAAAGATGTTAAAGGCAAATTTGTACTATGTAGTAGGTCCAAATCTGCTTTTCATGGTTTTGAACATCCAGAGGAAATCTTGAACCTATCAGACTTTGATCTTTACAGCGAAAAGCACGCTTTCAAAGCCTATACGGACGAAAAGAATATAATGAAGTCTGGGGAACCAATGGTCGACACTGAGGAGATCACTGAAATGGCAAATGGGGATCACCTGTGGTGCACCACCACCAAAATGCCCTTATATGATTCCAATCATGAGGTCATTGGAACCTTTGGAATCTCGAAAGATATAACCGAACAAAAGAAACTAGAGCGTGAACTAAAGTTCAAAAATGGTCGTCTTCAAAAACTTGTTGATCATTTATTTTATGATTTAAAAGTTCCCATCCGAGGATTGAAGTCTATCGGAGAATCCATTCTCATGGAATCGAGAAAGAGTTTGTCCTCACAGAGTAGGAAAGATTTTGAGATGTTCTTGAATCGCGCCGACCAAATTTTGGGATACATCGATGATGCCGCCAAAGAACTCTCCCGCAATGAAGCGCACACCTCGGAGATAAGCTAATTCAAACTGCTTGTTAAGGAGGACGGATTTTCGCTATAGTCTTGCGAATAGCGCTTCGTCCTAATCTCGCTTGACCAGAACATTCTGAGGTCATGACTGTTTTAATAGTAATACTATCAATTAAAATAGTTATGCAATTGCTCTTAATTTCAACATTCTTGGTTCTTTTGAATATTCTGCCTTTTTCGGGACTTGCCGAAGATAGATGGATTAAAGAGGGCAAAGCTGCGATGTCCAGTTGGCAATATGAAAAAGCCATCATTTACTTCTCTCAAGCCATTCAGGAGGAGTCAAATTCAGTGGAATCCTATCTTCTGAGGTCTAAGACATATCTCGCTTTACAAAAATATCAGGAGGCAGAGAAGGATTTGCAGAAAGCATATTCAATAGATCCTAAATATGTTCAGCAGTATTTTAAACGAAAAGAGGTAGCGCGCTATATCCGTATTGAAAACATTAGATCTCCTTAGACACTAAGACCAATTAATGGCCTTCCTGACGATTGACCGGCTCAAGTAAGCATTTTGTAAACATCAAAGAACAAAGTCATGAGTAAAATAGGATTTTCTTTTTCAATGCTAGTAGGATTGTTGGTCTTGCTCTCTGGCTGCGCGGTAGTCAAGCAAGGTGAAGTTGGTGTCAAGCGTACATTAGGTAAGCTCAACGAACAAAGTTTGGGACCAGGTGCCACAGCCTACAATCCTTTTGTAACCAAGATTATCAGACTACCTATTAGGACGATGAATATAGAGATCACCTCAAACCTGCCATCCAAGGAAGGTTTGAATGTAGGTGCGGCTATTTCTATTTTGTATCGGATCAAACCAGGAATGGCTCCGGATATAATTGAAAACCTGGGTACAAACTATGAAGACGTGATCATCACAAGTGTATTCCGCTCGGCATCGGCTGACGTATGCTCCAGATTCTTTGCCAAGGATATGCATACTGCGGAGCGAGCTACAATAGAAAAAGAAATTACCGATAGGATGGCTGAAATTCTGGACCCCAGAGGTTTTGACATTGAGGCTGTATTACTTAAGACTATTCAGCTTCCTCCTGGCTTGGCGAGAGCAGTAGAGGAGAAGTTAGAGGCGGAACAAGATGCACAGCGGATGGAGTTTTTATTGCAAAGAGAGCGACTGGAAGCTCAGCGAAAGTTAGTTGAAGCGGAAGGATCGCGTGATGCTCAAAAAGTACTCTCTGAGGGATTAACGGATGAAATCCTACAATGGCAAGCAATTGAGGCTTTCAAAGAACTTTCTAAGTCACCAAATGCTAAAGTGATTATTACAAATGGTGAAGGACCCCTACTCATGAACGAACTTGATGGAGACTAAGACAGGGCGCGGATAAACTTCCAGGTGTTAAGATTGACTTTTAAAATCAGAAAAAATGGGCATAAAGTGCAACTTCAATTTAGACAGGCGAATTTACTGGGCGGTGCTAGTGTTTGGCCTGACACCAATACTGTTGGAAGGTCAGGTGCCTGAGCGATTTGCTGATCTTGACAAAGCTATGGCAAAGCCTGATCAGGTAGAATGGTTGGACTTGAAGGGTCAATCTATCAGGAGTTTCCCAAAAGCCATATTTCAATTCAAAAACCTGCGATATCTCGACCTCTCGGACAATGATATGACAGAGCTGCCCGATCAAATAGCGGTGTTTTCGAAATTAGAATACTTGGATGTTTCAGGCAATAGAATTACTTCAATTCCGGAGTCAGTAGCAGGTCTGCCTTTGCTCAACAATCTCCGTCTCGCTAGAGTACCTGAATTAGATTTGGGTCAGGCCATACCTGTTATAGGTAGGGCCAGGTCTCTACGAGTTCTGGATTTGCAGTTTAATAATTTGGATAATCTTCCTTCTTCCATTTTGTATCTGGATCAAATAGAGCAATTGGATATCTCAGGTAATCCCATCAATGTTCTGACCTCGGAGTTTAGCGCGCTGAAGAGCCTCTCAGTGTTGTATCTAAATGATGATCCTATGTTTGATCTGGTAAGTAGCATCGATGTACTTGCAAGACTGCCTCGTCTGAGAGAGCTTCATTTAGAAAATGATGAGCTGCTTGAAGTGCCTGAAGCGATGGAGAGAATGCCTGCCCTGGAATACCTGTATTTAAGCGGTAATGACTTAGAGAAAATACCATTGTCGATTTCCAATATTAGGGACTTGAGGTATTTGGACCTTCAGGGCAACCCTATCCCTAATATACAGGCAGAACAATATCAGAGGTTACTTTCTCCATCCGTGAAAATTAACATTGGAGGCTTCTAGAAAATAAAAAGCCATTGAGAACATCACTCAATGGCTTTTTGGAAGAGCTTATTGCTGTTCGGTAGTATTTATCCGATAGCTACTCTTTTGAAATCAGAGACCGTCAGCCCTTTGGACACACTATCTAGATATTGAGAGATTGATTGCGAGTTGTCTTTCACAAAAGCCTGGCTCAATAACGTGTTTTCTTTGAAGAACTTTTGCAGTTTACCCTGAGCTATTTTTTCAATAATGTTTTCGGGTTTGCCCTCCTGACGTGCCTGATCTTTGCCGATCTCGATCTCTTTGTCAATGACAGTTTGATCTACGCCGTCTTTGTCTACAGCTACTGGGTTCATGGCAGCTATTTGCATAGCGACATCTTTGCCAGCTTCGTCAACAGGACTTCCGTTAGTACCTTTCAAAGCCACAAGTACTCCTAATTTTTTGTTCGAGTGCACGTATGGTACAACAGACTCACCCTCAATTACCTCGTAGGCACTGATTTCTAGCTTCTCGCCAATCTTGCCAGTATTTTCGATAATTTTCTCAGCAATAGACAGGCCATCGAGGCTAAGGGCCTTCAATCCCTCAATATCCGCAGGACCTTCTTCAAAGGCTTTCTCCAGAATGGCTGATCCCAGAGCGATGAAGTCATCATTCTTCGCAACAAAATCGGTCTCACAAGTAAAAGCTACCAACACTCCCTTGGTCTGATCAGCATTTGTCTTGGTGAAAACCACTCCTTCTGAGGTTTGACGATCAGCTCTCGAAGCAGATACCTTTTGTCCTTTTTTTCTTAGAAGTTCGACAGCCTTGTCGAAATCGCCATCGGCTTCTACAAGAGCCTTTTTACAGTCCATCATCCCTGCGCCAGTCATTTGTCGCAGTTTGTTTACGTCTTGTGCGCTAATTGCCATTTTTTATAGTGCTATTAATGTTAGAATGCTTATTAACAAAAAATTGAACACCGTTCCCGGTGCGGGGCAGTGTTCAATTTTTGATAGTCATGTATTGAGAATTATTCTGCCCCCTGCTCGTCAGCTACTTTCTTCTGCTCTTCTTCTTCTTTGAGCTGGGCATCTTCCTTGTCTTTCTTCCTTTCGGACAATCCTTCTTCCATGATCTTCCCTATGTAGGTCGTGATCAATTGGATGGATTTGAAAGCATCGTCATTTGCAGGGATAGGGAAGTCTGCCAGGTTAGGGTCAGAGTTCGTATCTACCATAGCAAATACTGGGATATTAAGTTTTTGAGCTTCTGCAACCGCAATATGCTCTCGTTTGATATCGATCACAAAAAGAGCTGCTGGTAATCTGTTGAGTTCAGAAATACCGCCTAATACCTTCTCCAGTTTGGCTCGCTCTCGCGTGATCATGAGGCGCTCTCTTTTCGCCAGGTTCTGATATGCCTCATCCTTCATCAGCTTATCAATAGAGGCCATTTTCTTCAATGACTTCCTGATAGTCGAAAAGTTGGTCAACATACCACCTAACCACCTTTCGGTGACAAAAGGCATTTTGAGACGCTTAGCTTCAGTCTCTACGACTTCTTTAGCCTGCTTTTTGGTAGCTACAAACATCACCTTTCGGCCGGAGCGAACGACGCCTTTCAGAGCCTCACCTGCTTCTTCTAATTGACGAAGGGTTTTGTTCAAATCTATAATGTGGATGCCATTTTTCTCCATAAATATGAATGGAGCCATTTGCGGATTCCACTTGCGAGTCAGGTGACCGAAGTGTACACCAGCATCCAGGAGTTCTTTTGTTGTAATTTTTCCCATCGCTGTCTTAACGTTTACTGAATTGGAATCTTCTTCTTGCTTTGCGTCGACCGTATTTCTTACGCTCAACCATTCTTGGATCTCTCGTCAGGAAGCCTTCTTGCTTCAGTGGAGACCTGTGTTCCTCATTCACTTCGATAAGTGCGCGGGATATGCCCAATCTAATAGCTTCGGCTTGGCCCTTAAGGCCTCCACCGTCTACATTGATTTTGAAATCAAAATTGCCATCTTCTTCCACTTTTACTAAAGGCTGCTTCACAATGATCTGCAACACTTCTGATGGGAAGTAATTTTTGAGCTCTCGATCATTGATCAAGATCTCACCTTTGCCACTGCTCATGTACACTCGAGCAATTGACGTTTTCCTTCTACCTATTGTATTTACTACTTCCATCTCATTAAAACTTTACTTCAGTGGGTTGTTGACCTTCGTGTGGATGCTCTGCTCCAGTATACACATGTAGGTTTTTGAAAAGTTGTCTTCCCAGTCTGTTTTTAGGTAGCATACCTCGTACGGCGCTTTCTACCAGGATAGTAGATGACTTTGCTTTTACCTCCAAAGGGGTTTGTGTTCTCTGACCACCAGGGTAGCCCGTATGGCGAACGTATTGTTTGTCCGTCCATTTCTTTCCAGTAAGCCTGATCTTATCAGCATTCAAGACAATCACATTGTCGCCGCAATCAACATGCGGGGTATAGCCAGGCTTGTGCTTACCCCTAATAAGTTTGGCAACTTCGCTAGCTAATCGTCCAAGTATCTTGGCGTCAGCATCAACGATGAGCCACTTCTTATCTGCAGTCGCTTTGTTTACTGATAGCGTTTTGTAACTTAACGTATCCAATTTTTATCGCTTATTTAAAATAAAAAACCTTTCCCGACCGGAAAAGGACTGCAAAAATAGGGTTTTTGTGTGGAAAAGCAAAAGGGGATTTGCAGAAAACTAACGATGTCTGTCAAGCTGTTTGATGAGTACGGCAAAGTCTTTGGGGTAGGGTGCCTGAATAGATAATTTTTCTCCAACTGGATTCTCAAAAATCAACCCCTGCGCATGTAATGCCATTCGACTCATCAGAGGTTTCTCCTCTTCAAATTTGCTCAGTTTAAACTTCCTCTTGATCGTCGAAAGGAATACGTGCTCTCCGCCGTAATGGATATCGCCAGCTATTGGAAATCCAATATGTGCCAAGTGTACTCTGATCTGGTGCATTCGACCGGTAAAGGGCATGCAAGCTAAGAGCGTATGGCGCTGGTATACAGCCAATGTTGAGACTAGCGTTACAGATGGCTTTCCGTCTCTGATATCAATACGGGATTTGGACGAAGAAGAATAAATGGGCATGTTGATCTCTTCCTCTTCCAGCTCTACTCTGCCACTGATCACTGCGTGGTAGAGTTTATGTACTTCACGCTGTTCGAGCTTTTTTGCAAAAAACTTATAGGCTTGATCATGTTTAGCAATCACCAAAAGCCCGCTCGTATTCTTATCTAGCCTGTGGCATACTTTTGCTCCATCGGAATAAGACCTTGCCCAAGCTAGAATGTTTTCCTTATCGTTTCTATCCTCTAGAGTGGAAATACCAGGCGGTTTATTAACAATAATCCAGTCTTCGTCTTCATGTACTACGATGTCTGGAAACACGTATCTATTCTTCATCCTCTTCCGGCCCCCATACAGGTTTTGTGGTTACTGGTTCGCCTCTCTTGAGTTTGAACCAAAACCGTGAGCCTACTTTATACTTACTTTCTACCTCGATTTTAGCGTGGTGACCTTCCATAATATGTTTGACAATGGATAGACCAAGACCTGTGCCACCCTTTTCTTTGGATCGGCTTTTGTCCACGCGGTAGAAGCGCTCGAAAATGCGACCAATATCTTCATTGGGTATTCCTCGACCATTATCCTGCACCGATACTTCTACATTTTCATCATCTTCACTGATCCTTATTTTAACGAATCCACCTTCCTTAGTGTACTTAATGCCATTAGTGACTAGGTTAGAAACTACCTGGTAGATCCTTTGATAATCGGCGTAGACAAACATTTTGACTTCATAGTCTTCATCAAAAGACAGCTGAACCTTCTTTTTATCCGCCTTCACCTCAACCTGATCGTAAACTTCCCGACACAACTCGACAATATCAAAATATTCAAAATGCATTTTGATCTCTCCGGTTTCCATTTGAGAGATGGTAAGCAGGTCCTGGACCAAGGCGTCTAACCCATCCAGACTCTTCGCTGCTTTTTTTAAAAACTTGCCCCTGACTTTTTTGTCCTCCACCGCTCCGTCTAATAGGGTGTGAACAAAACCCTGCGCAGCAAATATGGGTGTCTTCAGTTCATGGGAAACATCTGCAATAAACTCTCTGCGGAACGTTTCCATCCTTTTGAGTTCCTCAATTTCTTTTTGTTTTTGCTGGGTATACTTCTTGATTTCCCGATTGACCCTTTTGAGCGGATTGATTGTGGAGGGATAAGGAGTGGAAATGGTTTTAATTTCATTGTTTTGGATACTTTTCAGGACATCATAAATATTATTGATCTCCTTGAAGAATAAAAACTCCGCAAATAGATGGACCAGGATGTAAGTAGATGAAAAGGATAAACCAAACGCTATGAGCAATGCGGTATTGGATATATCAGGAGTTAGCGAGAGAAAAGCAGTAGTGATAATGGAGATGGCTATTGCCAAAATAAGTGCTAGTGCCCTTGAGCTAAGGATCATAGCACGAGTTTAGTTAATGTCAAACTTATAACCTACTCCCTTAACAGTTGAAATATAACCTTCACCGATTTTTTCTCGCACCTTTCTGATATGTACATCGACCGTACGGGCTAGCACGTACACATCTGTCCCCCAGATATTTTGTAACAACTCATCACGATTGAAAACTTTTCCGGGGTTTTGAGCTAGAAAATACAGTAGTTCAAATTCCTTTTTTGGTAGATTGATGGTATTCTCATCAAGGGATACGGTGTAGCTTGTCCTATCTACTACCAAGTCACCAATCGATATTTTATTGGATTCTTTTTTCTTCTTTGACTCTCTGCGGAAAAGCGCATTGATTCTACTCA
>JAHCMJ010000230.1 GCA_019192485.1 Cyclobacteriaceae bacterium HetDA_MAG_MS6
CTGTAAAAAGACTCAGAGCTTTCAAAAAGATCAATTTGTCGGCTGGAGAAACACAGGAGGTGGTATTTAAAATGCCTGCGAACCGACTAGCTTTTGTTGATGTCAATAACGACTGGCTGTTGGAGGCCGGTGAATTTCAATTTACTATTGAGGGCCAAACCACTGCTATAGAAGTCAGAGAAACCAAAGTTATTCAGCAAGGGGGGGGATGGAGCCTTTAAGGTGACGTCTGGTTCTATAGCTTAGCAATTACCCTGCGAAACAAGGTTACTAAATCTTTTTCCGCTGTTTTGGCGATAGCAATGATATCTTCAATATTGACCGGTTCCAGGTTGTCAGGGTCACAGTCGTCAGTTAATACCGAGACTGCACAGGTTGGCAATCCCATTTGATTAGCTGCTATCACTTCGGGTACAGTGGACATGCCAACAGCATCTGCACCGATCTGTCGAAGGAAACGGTATTCTGCTCGCGTTTCCAGGCTAGGACCTGCTACGGCCACATAGATGCCCTTATTGAGCTGTATCTGCTCCTCTTGAGCTACTTCCGAAAGTGCTTGATTGAGTTGACTATCATATGGACAGCTCATATCGGCGAAAATAGATCCAAAGGTAGCGGCACCATTTCCTCTTAGAGGATTGTCTGGGAGTAGATTAATATGATCATCAATCAGCATCAGTTGACCTTTTTTCCAGTCCAGGTTCATATTACCCGCAGCATTAGAAATAAATAGATTCTTGATGCCCAGGTACTTCATGACTCGAATAGGAAATACCACTTGCGCTAGATTGTAGCCTTCATAAAAGTGAAACCGGCCTTGCATGGCTATCACCTTTTTACCTTCGAGAGTTCCAAACAACAATTTACCATGATGGAACTCAATAGTGGCAATTGGGAAATTAGGGATATGTTCGTACTCCAAGCTGACCTCAATGTCGATTTTTTCTGCCAGCGCTCCTAGGCCTGTTCCCAGGACAATACCGATTTCTGGTTGCTCGAAACCCTTCTCTTTGAGGAATGCAACGGTCTCATTTACTTGGTCTACCATATTTTGAAAGTGCCTAATGATTTAGCAGCCGCTAATCTAGTTAAAATGAGGTTTATTGAAGAGTTTGCTTAGGTCTCTGCTTGAATTAATGAATCTTGATCGACCTGCTTGCTATTTAAGATCTTGATGATAAATAGAAAGCCTCACCGTTTACACGATAAGGCTTTCCGTTTGTGGGCCCACCTGGGCTCGAACCAGGGACCCCTTGATTATGAGTTGGTTGGGTGCTTAAAGAACCTTTAAAAGCACTTAATACACCCCGATTTTTGCATCTAAATATCTCAAAACATATACTTTTCGTTAAAACGCATCTGAAAAACATCTGAGAAGATCATAAATGCTAAATTTCTCAAAATAGGATGAAAGAATAGTTGTAATTCGAGTTTTAAGCGAACTGAAGGATGATTTCTCTCTACTTAGAGACATACTGATCTTTAATCAAGTGACTTAATCTTCTGGTGTGAATTGTGGCTAAATGTTATAAAAGAATAGGTAGATTTGCATCTCTTTATTTAAATATTTACTATCTTTATTATTCCTTTTAATGGTATTTTTTAAGATATTAAATAATATATTGGAAAAGAACTTACAATGGGATATCATCAAGAGGTTTTCAACCGAGGAAATGATTTGTTTCTCTTTTGAAGATGTTTCAGATCACTATCCTGATCGAGATAAAAACTATTTGACAAAGGTATTATTTCAAATGGTCAAGCAGGGTTTATTGATCCGATTGAAAAAGGGACTTTATCACATTGTTCCTCTCAATGAAAATGCCAAAGACTTTATTCCTGATTGGCACTTGGTTGCTAAATACCTGATGAATAATAGAAACTATTACATTGGATACTACTCAGCAATGCAAATACATGGGTTAATTACTCAGCCAAGCTTAAAAGAGATTATCGTTACTGATATCCAGATAAAGCCAAGTATTACAAGGATCAATAATGTAGAATTCCAGTTTGTTCATCATATTGATAAACGTTTTTTTGGCTATGAAAATATTTGGATCGATGATCATAATAAAGTGAAATGCAGTGATCTGGAAAAGACATTGGTGGATTGCTTCGGCAAACCACACTATAGTGGTGGAATCATTGAAATTAGTAAAGCAGTGCATGAAACTCGTGATCAGATCGATAAAGAGAAAGTATTTAATTACTTCACCAAGTTTCAAAGTCATGTGGCAATCAAGAGATATTTATTTATTTGCCGTTTGCTAGAGATTTGGTCAGGTCAACACCAGCAAGCACTTTCAACCATTACATCTTCTATATCGCCACTGGATACCACTGCACCAACAGAAGGTAAAGTAGATGGTCAGTTCAGTCTAAGAATCAATATTGATCCTGAAGCCATTAAAGAAGCTATTTTCACATGATTCAATCAAGAGAAATAAGTAAGATCTCAAATAAAGCAGGTGTTAGACCACAACAGATAGAAAAAGACTATGTCATCACTTGGGTATTGTGGGGGATCTCACAAAATACTCTTCTAAAGGAAAACTTGATTTTCAAGGGAGGCACCTGCCTCAAGAAGATTCATATTGCTGACTATCGATTTTCTGAGGATATGGATTTCACACTGAAAAATGATGATATTTCAGATGAAGAGATTTATGAAAATTTGAGTGAGGTGTTTGGATTGATTTTTAGAGAAACCAGGATGCGAATAAGGATTGATGAGACATCAAAAGAAATACATGTAGCAAGTGAGAGTATTAAATGCTATGTCGATTATGTAGGGCCTTTGGGAGGTAATGGTGATCATGTTAAGTTGGACATTACGAGAGGAGAGCAATTAGAATTTGATCCTATTAGGGGATTGGTAATTCAGAATTACTCAGATATAGAAGGTGATATTGCTATTCAAAGCTATTGTCTGGAAGAGGTAGTGATTGAAAAGATGGCAGCATTAATGGGAAGAACCGAACCTCGCGATTTATATGATTTCGATTATCTGACGGCCATTGAGGAGATAGACTTAAAGGACGTTTATTACGAGTTTGAAAGAAAAGCTATTCACAAAGGGTTAGTTCCTGCAGAATTCATTGAAAAGGTATCAGGTAAAGAGTTCATTCTTCAGCGATTTTGGAATGAACGGTTACAACATCAGATCAAAGATCTATCCAAATTCAAGGATATCTGGAGAAGTGTTGGTAAGCAGTTTCGGAAGGTTGGGAAGATTAGGTGAAATGATAGAGCTAAAATGGGCGGTTTTTCAAGAGAAATTCTCTGGTAAAGAACAAGAAGCTTTTCAGTCTCTTGCTTACGAACTCTTCTGTCAAGAACATAACCAACCTTTTGGCATCCCTTCTCACCATGACCAAACGGGTATTGAAGCTGACCCTATTAAAGTTGGTGAGGATCATATTGGCTTTCAAGCAAAATATCTTGAAGTAAAACCATCAGATAGAAAACCAAAGTTGATTAGGGCTTTTCAGAGTGCGAAAAGTAAGAATTCTGAATTAACAAAAGTCTATTTCTATTTGAATAAGTCTTTTCATGAGAGCCGAAACCCGAATCAGAAAAAATCACAAGTACAAATTGAGATAGAAGAAGAGGCCAAAAAGCTGGACATTGAGCTGGTTTGGAAAGTGCCTAGCCAATTGCAGATCCAGCTTTCGCAAGCTGAGAATCAACGCATTTACAATCGCTATTTCACTCGACTTAACTTACCCTCATCAAATGAGATTCTGGAAAAGTTTGAGTCCTCATCTTTTCACCTAAGAAATATCATTTCACATTTTGAAGGTTTAGAAGACTCCCATATTCCTCGTAAGGAGACCAAGCTGTTATTGGATTGGATCAAAAACCCACTGGGTGAGAATGAGAAAGGCATCATACTTTTAGTGGGTAATGCAGGATATGGTAAGAGTGTCATTACCAAAGATTTGTATGAAGAACTACACAATGAAAAAGTCCCAGTTCTGGGTATTAAGGCAGATAAATATTACACCAAAAACAAGAAAGAGCTTCAAGAGGGATTAGATTTTGATGTCCCGATAGAAACGTTAGTAGAAACACTCGCTATAACTAATGATCATGTAGTTATTCTGATTGACCAAATTGATGCGCTCTCTCAATCCATGTCTGCTAAGAGGGAATACCTTGATGCATTTCAATCAATTATCAATAGTTTGGCGTCCATCAGTGGGGTAAGAATTATCATATCGATCAGAACTTATGACCTTAACTATGATGCTGATCTTCGCTACTATACTAACCAAAAAAGCATCAAAGTTGGATTGCTTGATCCACTAGATGTACAGAAGATTCTGGTGCAAAAGGAAATAGACCAACAACAGATAAACCCTAAACTATTAGAGTTAATTCGGATTCCTCATCACTTGAATGTACTATGTAAAGTAAGTACAGGTAACCAAACCTTGCATGGTATTCAAACTTTGCATGACTTATACAATGAGCTTTGGTATCAAAAAATCACTCAATACACACAGGGTTTAGCTTGTCGAGAAGCTATTTACGAGATCGCTTCTCAGATGCACAACACCCAAAGCATTAACCTTTCCAAATTCAAAATCGATGAAAAGCATTTTATTGCTACTGAATATTTAAAAAGCAATGCGCTTTTAGTAGAATCAAAGGATGAACTTCAATTCTTTCATCAGACATTCTTCGATTATTGCTTTGCCAAACAATTTGTTGAGAGACAACAATCTGTAGAAAGTTATATTTTGAACAATCATCAAGGGTTGTACATAAGGGCTAGTCTCAAGATGATTATGAGCTTCTTGCGAGATCAAGATTTGCTGATCTACACAAAAACTTTAGTTCGGATTTTAAAAGAGCCTAAATTCAGACATCATGTAAAGGTTCTGCTTATTACTGAAATGGGCTTCAGGGAAGATCCAAATGAATTAGAAAAAGACTTTGTGAGCAAAAACATTTTATTCAATAATAAGTGGAAAGATATTTTCATTGAGTCTATAAACACATCTGCCTGGCTGGAATTCGTAAATCAAAAGGGAGAACTAGAAAAACGGGTCTTAGAAAACACTCAAAGCAATAAACTAAGAGACTTTATCAGCCATCTACGAAGGACAAAACAAAGGAGTCACAAAGATCGACCAAACCAAGTTTATCATCTTTTCAGGAGACTGCTTCCAACATGCAGACATCAAATTCTTCAAATCATTCAAGATTTACCTGACTTCTCAGATAAGCCAAGGTTTGTATATCGGTTATTATACTTTATCGAAAAGTGGGACAATCCATTGGCCATCCAGCTTTTTGAAAAGTATGCAGACAAAGAGATTGTGAAAGATACTTACGGGTTTTACAAAATATTGGCAGATTCTTTAAATGACAATATCTCCTGGGTCCTAAAAATTTATGGAGAACATCTGAAAGTTAAAATTAAGACAAAGGAGGATTCCTATGATAAACCCATCCTGGAACATGAAGATTGTGAATTATTCGAAAAACTTTTTGATAACGACTTAGTACTGACTTTTGACTTTGCACTCAAATTTGTGAAATCTGTAGCTGAAAAAGTAAAGTACGGAGAAGTAGGTGATTCTAGATTTTCTTTGGATTTACCACTTCTCTTCGCTTATAATAGTTCAAGTCATGATTATTATGAAAGAGTTTATCGACAATTGATTGATAAAGCCAGGGAAATATCTATTGAAAACTCTGAGAGTTATAAAGCGTTTATTCAGGGCCATCTGCGCAATAACTCGCTGACCATTCTTCTGATTGTAGCAATTAGCTTGAAAGAGGTACCTGAGAGATATACAGATTTGATTTTAGATTTTTTAATAGTCCTCTCAGAACAAGGAGGATTTGGATTTCATTCAAAGTTTGAATTCCATGTTAGAGAGTTGATCATGGTTTCTTATCCTCATTTCACAAAAGATCAAAGAGAAGAAGTGAATAGGATAATACTTGCCATTGATCCAGGATGGGAGAGGCAATTGAGTAAAGATCAAATTCGAAAGAAGGCACCTTTGTGGTTTGGAAAAACTAAATACACCTACCTCTGTGCCGTTCCGATTGATTTGTTGTTTGAGCAGCCCTTGATGAAAAGGACTTTTCAAGAACTAGAGCGAAAATTTGGGAAATTCAAAGAAGAAAGGCCTAGAGGTTTAACTACCATGGCAGTGCCACCACCACTACCAACAAAAGCTTATGAGAACATGTCGTTTGACGACTGGGAAAACTCGTTTCTTCTTTATGACGACAATTACGTGGGATCTGACCCTTTAATGGGTTCGAAACTTGAGCATTCACGGTCTTTTAAGAATGAGGTTGTCAAAAGACCGGATGACTTTGAGTCGTTCATTGAAAAGTTAATAAACGAAAACAAGGTCGATCTGGATTATGTCCTTTCCGGTCTGAATGGTCTTGCTGAAGGTAATCATGCTTCTAATGACTTTAGAAGATTGTTTAAGAAAATTTTACATTTAGATTTAAATAGAAGGCATACTTTGGACATCATCCGGTTGACAGATTACTTAAGCAAATCGAAAAATTGCGATGATGAGACTGTCACCTTTTTATGCAATTTGGCTATCAATCATAAGGACCCGACCAATGATGAGGATGTAGAAGACTTACTACAGTATGGAATCAATACAGTACGGGGTGCTGCTGCGTTTAGATTATCTTATTTGAGAAGGCATGAAAATTGTGCTAATCTCATATTTGATACAGTAGAAAAGGTGTTGGAAGATCCTGTTAAAGGAGTGAAATCTACAGTGATTTCTAGTTTGTATGAGCTCGTATATCTCGACAAGGAAAGAACGTTAAGGCTATTTCTGAAAATTGTAGAGGAAGGAGACACCGAATTGCTGATATATACAGAGAGATTGGCACAACATCTTGCACCTTATTACTTCGAAGGACTAATACCTTACTTCAAAAAGACAATGGAGCTTCAAGAAATGCATGGAGGAGTTGCCTTTATTCTTGCTGAATTATGGATCAATAATCAGCAAGAGTACTACGGACTTTTAAAGAAATTCCTAAAGAAAAGTGAAGATGCCCGATCAAGGATGATTGATGTTGCAGTTCACTACCTATTTGATGAGAACTTGCGTGTGAAAAAAAGGGCTGAAAAGCTATTTCTCAAGTATTTGAATAGCAAAGATGAGAAGGTTATTCAAGCGTACTCCACAGCCTTTTTACGACTAAATGATAAAGAAGAAGATACTTTTGATAAGATTTACCCATTGCTTTTGAAATACTCAAACTCCAATGTAGTCAAAAGCTCTCCTCACCACTATTATGAGTATTTGCTGTCCAATGCTAAAAAACATCCAAAGGCATGCATTGATCTTGTTTCTAGGTTTAAATATTATCAGAGGCCAGATGTTTCAAAAAGTGGATATTATGATGATGATCCGGTGAAGATTCTTCTGGGAGCCTATAATAGCCTTAGGAGCGCTAACGAGTCTGACAATAAGTACAAAGAAAAAAGTATGGAAATATTCGATCAATTGCTCATGGATGATCGATTTAGGCTTTCTGCGAATAAGGTAACGGATCGAGTCGAGGGCTAGTATAAAAAGCCTCACCGTTTACACGATAAGGCTTTTATCTTGTGGGCCCACCTGGGCTCGAACCAGGGACCCCTTGATTATGAGTCAAGTGCTCTA
>JAHCMJ010000024.1 GCA_019192485.1 Cyclobacteriaceae bacterium HetDA_MAG_MS6
CTATGTCGGCTGTCAGCGAGAGGTGTTATAAGGGGGCGATCCAGTCTTACACTAGACGTCAATCCGTTTTGGATTAGAGATGAGTTCATGGGAGGGTTAGTGAAAGACACCACGATCAACAACAATCATGAAAAATGGGGACGACTCAATACTACGTTTAATGAAATTATTGAAGCTGGCAAAGTAGAGGAGGCGCTAGCCGAGAAAAAGGAAGCAGCCCGGATCTGGACTGATATTGAGTCATTAAGTTGGGAAATACAGCCGAGAGATGAACAAACTGACAAATTTTTAAAGATCTCCTGCACATACGGTAGGATCAAGTATCATATCATTTACCATGCATGGCGTATTATGCTAAGCGGGTTACAAGGCGAAGTAACTGGTCAATGGGACAAAGAAGTTTTATCTGAGTCATTTGACACATATGACCGCCTTTGGGACGAATGGCATCAGTTAAAGAAGAAAGAGGAACTTCTCTGTCCTACACTCTATAAACCTTATGGTTTTGTTTACAAAGGGCCTGATTATCATGACGATTGGGGAATGCAAGCCACTGTTGACTATTACAGACAACTTATTTTCACATCAAGCCAATGAAAACAATTTACCTAATCGTCTTAGCCCTATTTTCTTTGTTGTCATGTATTGACTCAAAACAACGAGAGGAGAACAGTCGTCAGAATATACTTTTCATTGCCGTAGACGATCTTCGACCTGAGCTTAGTATTTATGGAAGTAGCCGAGCGATAACTCCTAACTTTGAAAGATTAGCAAGCAAAGGCTTGGTTTTTAAAAGGGCCTACTGTCAGCAGGCGGTGTGCGCTCCGTCTAGAAATAGCCTATTGACCGGTCTGCGTCCCGATGCGATGGGAATCTATGATCTGGGCACTTTCTTCAGGACCAAAGTCCCCGATGTAGTTACACTTCCACAGCATTTTAAAAACAATGGATACCATTCCGAGGCAATTGGTAAAATATATCACATATGGCACGGCAATCAAGATGATTCCGCTTCTTGGAGTGTGCCCTCTTGGGATTACAGGACCTACCGAGATCAATATCGTAAACTGAGTAGTGGAGATACCTCAGGTATTGAAGGTCCTGAGCCCGTCGTAAAAGGCAAAGTGTTGCCTTGGCACTCATCAGCATACCCAGACTATCACCATCTGGATTATGGAGTTACCAGTCGCGCTATTGAGCGGATGAATGAGCTAGGGGATGAGCCGTTTTTTTTGGCCGTAGGATACTACAAACCACATTTACCATTTGTAGCCCCTCAAAAATATTGGGATCTCTATCCCAAGGACAGCATTCGCTTACCTGACAAGACACCCCCCGACGGATCTCCTGATTTTGCTCTTACCAGCTTTGGTGAACTTCGCAGGTATTACGGCATACCCAAAGAAGGTCCCCTCACTGACGAGCAAAGTATCCAAATGATCCGTGGCTACCTGGCGTGCATATCTTTTATTGATGCTCAGCTGGGTCGCTTACTAGATGAGCTAGAAAGCTCCGGTCTAGCTGCTAGTACTACTATTGTATTATGGGGGGATCACGGATGGAAGCTAGGTGAGTATGGCTCATGGTGCAAGCACTCTAATTACGAATTGGACACTAAAGCACCACTCATTATTAGTGGCCCTGATATGTTAGCTAAGGGGAGGAGTACAAATGCTCTAACGGAGTTCATAGATATATATCCTTCTCTATGTGATATCACCGGATTGCCTAAACCGGCTCACCTCCAGGGAGAAAGTTTCATCTCATTACTTGATAATCCTGATCTTGATTTTAAAGAAATCGCTCTGAGCCAATATCCTAGAGAAAAATTGAATTTGATGGGTTATTCGATCAGAACAGATCGATTTCATTTGATTAGTTGGCGCGATAATTCAGATAGATTTCTTATCAAGGCCAATGAACTTTATGATCACCGAATTGACCCTGGGGAGAAAAGAAACCAGGCTGGGGATTTAAGTTATAAGGAGACTGTGGAGGCGTTGAATAAAAGACTAGACGATGATTTTTTAACTACTAATGGTAGCCTGAAATGATGAGACGTTGTTGCATCCCGCTTTTGAGTCTGGCGCTTTTAGCCATTTCCTGTGATAAATCATCGAATAAGCCAAACGATGCGCAATTTGTGCCTCATGTAGCTGAAAACCGGGCAATCGCTCGGGCAGATTCATTGGTAAAGCTCATGAGTCTGGAAGAAAAAATAGATTTTATCAAAGGCTACAATGGCTTCTTTATTAGGCCTTACCCACAGTATGGCATCCCCGCCATTTACATGAGT
Organism: Cyclobacteriaceae bacterium HetDA_MAG_MS6; assembly: GCA_019192485.1. Lineage (GTDB taxonomy): Bacteria > Bacteroidota > Bacteroidia > Cytophagales > Cyclobacteriaceae > MS6. The sequence continues at coordinate 2,297 of JAHCMJ010000024.1, forward strand.
GATGCCACTCAGGGCGTTCATATCAGGACGGGCTTAGATAGCACACTTGTCCCTCCCATGGAGAAGTCTACAGCTTTTCCTAGTCCTATTTCTCTTGCAGCCACGTGGAATCCCGAATTGGCTTTTGAATACGCCAATGCCGTAGGCGAGGAGTGCAGGGTCGGTGGAGTACATATACTATTAGGGCCAGGTTTTAATCTGTATAGAAATGCCCAGTGTGGAAGAAACTATGAGTATTTCGGAGAGGATCCTCATCTGATCAGCCAAATGGTGACGAAGTATGTACATGGCATACAAAAAAACGGTGTAATGGCGACTCTAAAACATTTCGTCGCCAATCAATCAGACTATTATCGTCGTTCCAGCAATTCTATTGTTTCGGATAGGGCGCTACATGAGCTGTACGCGGCTGGTTTCAAGGCAGGAGTTGACGCCGGCGCCATGGCTGTAATGACCTCCTACAATCAGGTGAATGGAGAGTGGACCGGCCAAGGCCGAGAGGTTATCAACGATTTGCTCAGAAATTCCCTGGGATTTAAGCATCTCATTATGACAGATTGGTATTCTGTTTATGATGCCGAGAAAGTGCTCAAGTCAGGTCAGGACCTGGTCATGCCACGTGGCCAACACATTACCGGTGTGGACACGCTATTAGCAGAAGGAAAAGTACAGATTGAAGATCTTGATCGTATGGTGCGAAACATCATCAAATCCTGTATTATGATGGGATTTTATGACAGACCTCAGATAGATTCTACGCAAGCGAATCGCTTTGCCGCTCACCAGGAAGTAGCCTTACAGACTGCTCGAGAGGGCATAGTACTGCTGAAAAATGATGCAGGAATACTGCCACTTACCCCCAACAAGAGAGTTTTGCTGACTGGTAAATTTGTAGATACATTAGCTATTCCCGGTGGCTCTGGTAAGGTGAAAGGATACGACTGGATTGATCTATCTACTGCACTGAAAGACAAACTAGGGGAAAACCTGAAGGTTGATGTGAGCCCCTCTGATTTGGACTTGAAATCGGCAGATATCGTTATCCTCTCCACCGGCAATTTTGGCAACGAAGGGGCGGATATGCCTTATACGCTTTTGGAAACAGATGATGTTTTTGCTAGTAAAGTATGTGCACTTAATCCCAATACCATAGTTATCATCAATGCTAACGCAGGGTTGAATATGATGAAATGGCAAGACAATGCTGCAGCCATTATACATGCATGGTACCCAGGTCAAATTGGTAACAAAGCTCTGGCCGAGGTGATTTCAGGTCAGACCAACCCCTCTGGCAAGCTGCCGATCACAATAGAAAAGTATTTTAAAGATTCTCCGGCATTTGGATACCTACCTGAAGGAGAAGAAGTTACGCATACTAAGCCTCCGTGGGATTTCCCCCGGGAAATAAATGACATCCATTACGAGGAGGATGTATTTGTCGGGTATAGATGGTACGAGCGGCAACAAATAGAGCCATTGTTTGCTTTTGGGCATGGTCTTTCATACACGAACTTTTCGTACACTGATATGCAAGTTGCTTATAGCCAGGACGGCTATGTGACTGTCTCGATGAAGCTACGGAACACTGGTAAAATGAAAGGATCAGAAGTAGCTCAGCTCTATGTGAGAGATATGGAAAGCGGTGTAGCTCGTCCCATAAAAGAATTGAAAAGCTTTATAAAGTCTACTCTAGAACCCGGGGCGCAAGAGCGATTGGTTTTTCGCCTAGAGCCAAAAGATTTTTCGTACTGGCATCCCAATAAACGCGATTGGTACTTGGAGCCTGGTGACTTTGAGTTGCTGGTCGGCTCATCATCTCAAGACATTAGATTACAAAAGACGATTGTGCTGTGAAGATCAATAATAGATTAATCATATCGTTGATAGTTGTTGGCTTTACGATGGGTTGCACAGACAAAAAGTCCGACGACCCGTCAACATTGGCGCATCCCAGGATCATTCTAAATACCAAGCACAAGGATCAAATCGTCAAACGTATCGAGGAAAACCAACTAGTAGCAAGACATCATCAATTTTGTTTGGCAGTGGCAGATTCCATGTTGGACATTCCACTCATAGCCTACAAGAAAATCGGCTACCGATTGCTTGGGACCTCCAGGACTTACTTAAAACGCATGAATTTTTTGGGTTACGCTTATCAGCTGACCGATAACCCTAAATATGCTAAAAGAGCGGAGCAAGAGATGCTGGTGGCTGCTGGATTTGACAGTTGGAATCCAGATCATTTTCTGGATGTAGCTGAGATGACCATGGCACTGGCGATCGGATACGACTGGTGCTACCAGGACTTGACAGATTCTGGCAGACAGCTCATTCTCGAGGCTATTCTACGCAAAGGTCTGCTGCCATCCATTACAAATGATCCACCCTGGTGGATGAATACTGACAACAATTGGGGGCAGGTGTGCCATAGTGGGTTGGCTTTCGGTGCTTGGGCGATATACGAAGACCACCCGGATACTGCAGAGTTTATCATCCGGCGAAGTATGGAAAAAATTAAGCGCTCTGAATCCTCCTACGAGCCAGATGGTGTCTATCCAGAGGGACCTATGTACTGGGACTATGGAACTAGTTTTCATGTATTATTCCTTGATGCTTACAAGAGCATTTATGGCGACCTAGAGCCATTAGATGTTTCAGAAGCTTTCATGAACACCGGACAATTTTTTCTGCACGTGCAGAGTCCTACCACAGTATTCAATTGGGGAGATGCCACAGCTAGACAATACTTTTCGAGTGCTCCATTTTGGTTTGCTCACCAGCGGGAGGATATATCCCTGGCATACAAGCAGGTAATGATGCTAAAAGACTACCTGGATTATCCTAGCTTCGGTACAGAAGGCCGCAATGGTAGACTTTTTCCTTTTTCACTGATTTGGCTATCAAGGTTGGATCAGGTGTCTGAGCGGAAGCCAAATATCATTTCCTGGCAAGGTAAAGGCTCGGTCCCCGTTGCTTTTCACCGTAGTTCATGGGACAAAGATGGATTGTACCTGGCGATAAAAGGTGGAAGTGCAAGTATGAGTCACGCGCACATGGATGCGGGCCAATTCGTAATAGATGCTTTAGGAATCCGGTGGGCCTATGACCTCGGCAGTCACAACTACAATAAGCTAGAGCAGGAAGGTCTCAAAATATGGGGTAGACATCAGGCCAGTGAGAGGTGGCAAGTATTGCGGTATAACAACCTGTCTCATAATACCTTGACAGTCAATGAAAGGCTACACCAGGCAGACGGCAAGTCTGAACTGATCGAAGAAGAGTCGTCGGTACATCAACAATCAACTGTGATGGATATGACGGCCGCATTTGCGGGTCAACTGGAGCGTGTCATTCGCCAGGTGTCCTTGATAGGGGATCAGTTTTTTATTGTCAAGGACAAGTTTCAAAATAGAGACAGCGCTGCCAGCGCTGTGCGGTGGGCTTTTTTGACGTATGATGATATCACCATCAATGGCAGATCAGCAATGATTCATCACGAGGGGAAAAAAATGGCTGTGGAAGTGAGATATCCTGAAAATGCCAATTTGCGGACCTTTTCTGCTCAGCCACAAATATTGCCATTTGAAGAATCTAATCCTGGACTAACCATGCTCGGCTTCGAAGTATTACTAGCCCCTGAGCAAATGGACAGTCTGGAGGTACACTTTACGCCGCAAAGAAAGGAGGTAACTATGAGATAAGACAGTGACTACAAACTGCGAAGAGGTTTTTTGAAATCTCATCAAAATACATTTTCAATAATAACAATGGGAAGAATAAATCTGGCGACCGATTCTTCTCTCTAAAACACTTTTTATGAAAAATCAAACTAAGACTAATCGTGTTTTCGGTCATATACTGAAAACGCTTATGGTATTTGTAGGTGCATTGACATCACATGGTTTGTCGGCTCAAGACAACTTCATTGTGCCCGAAGGAGCCAATGTATACATTGTCACCGAGGCACCCTTCAATGCAGACAATACAGGGGCTACCGACGCTACTGCAGCAATCCAAGCAGCCCTTGACTCGGCCGGGACCGTCCGAAATAGTGATCGATTTAACTTTATCTATTTTCCTAATGGGACGTATCTGATTTCCGATGAATTGCGTTGGGCTGGTGCTCGCACGAGAGACATATTTCAAGGGCAAAGCAGGGATGGAGTAATTATCAAATTGACGGATAGCAACCCATTGTATCAGGACGTCTCGATTTCGAAAGGCATGGTGTACACCGGAGATTTCCAGACGCCTTCCGTCGGTGCCAATAGGTTTAGGAATGGGATTTACAATATGACATTTGATGTAGGCTCAGGTAATCCTGGTGCTACAGGAGTACGGTACTATGCCAACAATCAGGGCAGAATGGAGAACGTCTTGATTAAGTCTACCACCTCGGTAGGCAAAATAGGACTTGATCTGGGTTTTTCACAGGATAACGGTCCGTTATTGATCAAAGGAGTCACCATAGAAGGATTTGATATTGGGATCAGTATCGATGGTGTGGTCAATAGCATCACCCTGAAAGACATCAACCTGACGGGGCAGAATAATACTGCTTTACTCAACAACAATCAGGTAGTAAGTATCGAAAACCTCAATGTCACCGGCGATGTAGTGGGTATACTTAACCAGGGTGCCGCTATGCTCGCTATCATTAATTCTACTTTTACCGGTACTGGAGCAGCCTCAGGTATTGCGGCCATTTCTAACTCCAATGGGCTGTTTGCCAGAGATATCACGACTACAGGTTATCTGCAAGCTGTAGACAACTCAGGAGCTGGCACCGGTATTTTGACAGCAGATCAAAACATTACGGAGTTTTCATCTCATGAAGTACTGAGCTTGTTCTCTAGCCCGAGTCAGTCACTGAATCTGCCGATCAAGCAGGCTCCGGAAATAGCTCTTGCAGATACTTCTGACTGGGTGAGTCTCACAGACTTTGCTCCGGTAGACACTACCATAGGTTCTACCACATTTACCAACTGGGCCCCTGCTTTACAGCAGGCCATAGATGCCGGTAAGTCCACAGTGTTTTTGCCTGCAGGCAGCTACAAAATGGTGGGAGATGTCTTTGTCAGAGGTGATGTCGAGCGTATCATCGGCATGGAAACCAAGGTAGAACGTCAAGGATCGGACTTTATGAGATTGGTAGTCGAGGAAGGGTCCTCCCCAAATGTACTGATAGAGCGGTTCAATGCAATCGGTGCTCGTATTCGAGTTGTCCAAAGCTCTAGCCGTACGCTGATCGTAAAAAGTATGGAATGCGGAGTAGATGTAGAGCCTTTTTCTGGAGATGTATTCATCGAAGATGTGGTAGACAGTGACATTGTCGTGGAGCAAGGTAACCACGTGTGGGCTAGGCAACTGGACATGGAAAGTAGCACCAATACCAAAGTGGTCAACCGAGGAGCGGATGTATGGGTACTTGGTCTAAAGACTGAGCAGGATGCCAATATCTGCGAGACTACACAAAATGGCCGAACCGAGATCATAGGTGGGCTCATCTTTGCCAATGGACGGGATATCCCTGAAAAGATCATGTTTGACATAGAAGAAGGAAGTCAGGTTTCCTTTTCGATCGGCGAATTTGTACTTCGTGAGCAACCCTTCAATACCGTCAGAGAGACGCGCGATGGTTTCACGCGTTTTTTGACTGCTGACGACACTCCCGGCCGTGGAGGAGGAGCACTGGTGACGCTGTACACTGGTTATCGAGCTGAAGCGACCAGTCTTCCTAATGCGCCTACAAATCTATCAGGACAGGTTTTGCGATATGATCAGATCGTGCTTGATTGGGAAGACAATTCTACCAATGAGGATGGATTTATTCTCCAACGAAAAGTGGAGTCAGGTACTTTCGAAGACCTGGATGTTGCATTCGCCGATCAGATCAGCTTCAACGATTCTACGTTAAGCCCTTCGACCTTGTACACCTACCGCGTCAAATCAACCAACTCATTTGGTCAATCTGCGTTCTCCAACGAATTTAGTGCCACTACCTTGCCTGCACCTCCAGCACCGGCGCCAGCATCTAATCTATCTTTTCAACTAGCAGGTGGAATATATGAGTTCAGCTGGGATGATAATTCTACTGGGGAATCAGGCTTTAGGTTGGAGCGCCGTGCGTTGCAGGATGAGAGTGCTTTTCAAGTCAGGGCTGTACTACCAGAGAATAGTACAAGTTTCCGAGATTCACTATATCTGGGCTTTACTGATTATGAGTATCGTGTTGTTTCTTTCTTTGAAATATCTGACGCTGCTCCCTCAGATACTGCTTCATTCACATCAGGAAAGGCTGTCGATGCCGTTATCGAATGGTCCTACGAGGAGACCACAGGTACTGTGGCCCAAGATGGAGGGTTCCTGGATCGCGACGGCGAGTTATTAAACGGACTTACTTTTGATAGTGCCGGGGTGGCCGGAGTATTTGGCAGAGGCATTAGACTAGATGGAGACGAGCACCTTATCCGCTATGATCTTGGTAACATCATTAACGATATCGATGACTATCCATTTACATTATCTACCTGGGTCCGCACCACGTCCAATGACAATCAGACAGCTGCCTACTTCGGAGGGTCTACTTTGTTTGACCTCTATTACACGATAAGTGTGATCAATGGTAAACCCAGAGCCGTGGTGCGTAGATTAAGTAGTTCCACGGAGGTGGTTCAAGGTACTGATATTGCTGATGGTAAATGGCATCAGCTAGTGGCCGTTTTTGCGGCAGAAAACCGTTTTGAACTCTACCAGGATGGCCAATTTGTTGGTGCAAGTGACTCTACCAATGTTAGGAAATTTGTAACGCAAGCCTATAATTTTTCAGCAGGTGCGCTAGATAGGTTTCGGGGTAGTGGAAATGATCCAGATGCAAACCCTACTGATCCTTTTGATGGCTCACTGGATGAAACTAAGTTGTATTATCGGGTTCTGAACCCTAGAGAAATACTAGCAGAGTATCAGGCAGCGCAAACCGGAACACCACCAGCATCACCTACTTCACTGATTGCTGCCAATACAAACCCTGGTGAGGTTACACTACAATGGACTGATAATAGTGGCGGTTTGGCAGATTTTATCATCGAGCGCAAACGTGATACAGACACCACTTTTACGATAGTAGGCGAGCTTGGTCTGGGCGCAACAGATTTTGTCGACCAGGGGCTCAATGGATTTACGGAATACACTTACCGAGTCAAAGCTGTTAGGGGACTCCTGGAGTCTGACTTTTCTAACGAAGCTGTCATCATCACAGGGGAGACCCTGGGAGGATTAAAGATTCGATGGACGCTAAATGATACTTCCGGTTCAGTAGCAACTGATATTAGCGACAATGGATTCGACGGCGGACTTTCTAGTGGGATGACCTTTGATAGCAATGGGACTGACGGTATTCTGGAAGGAGCACTCAACTTTGATGGCAATGACAAAGTGACGATGAGCGATCCTTCCTTTTTTGACTTTGGGTACCCATTTACCATGTCTGCTTGGGTACGGACTACGGGCCCTGGAGGGAGAGTTTTCTTGTTCCTGGGTGACAAAGGTCGCAATGATGTCTGGTACGCCTTGCGAACGAGTTTTGGGACGAGTGGTAAGGTTCGTATCGAAGCGAGAAGAATCAATTCTTCAGCGTCTTTAAATAGCAATACAGTGATTCAAGATGGAGAGTGGCACCTTGTTACCGGAGTGTTTGAGAGTGCTACAAGGCACGACTTATACGTCGATGGGGTTTTTGACTCGTCGCTCAATAGCGGGATTAATTTCAGAAGCAGCATCAATCGATTCAGTGCAGGAGCGCTTGATAGACAAAGTACAGCTGATAGATACGAGGGAGATCTGGACGATGTAAGGTTCTATGATCGAGCCTTGAGTCCTGCGGAAGTGCAAAACCTTTACAATAGAGGTTTTGTGCCTAAAGCGCCTACAGATCTTGTGGTGACTGTGCCCGCGGATAGCACACTATCCCTTACCTGGACCGATAACGCAATCGACGAACTCGGCTATGTAGTAGAACGCCGCGAAGTGGGTGGTTTTTTCACAGTTGTGGATTCCCTTAGCCCTGACGCTGCTGCGTATACTGACACTGGTCTCAAACCGTCACGTCAGTACTACTATCGTGTTGCGGCCTTCAACGCCTTTGGTAATTCGGATTACTCCAATGAAGATTCCGCCAGAACCACGGATGTGACAATACCTCCAGCCGAGATAGCCAAGTATGCATTTGGGGTCGATTCACTGGCATCATCCGACACAGATACATTCTCCACAGCTAGTGATTTTGTAGATGGTCCTGGCCTGGCAGGAGGTACATTTTACTTCTATGGTCTCAGAGGTGTCAATCAAAGTGTATTGACAAAAGATCTGGAGGATGCCATAGCTGAGGAAGACTATTTTGAGTTCACTGTGACTCCTGAAGAAGGCTTGAATACAAATCTTTCTGAGCTAAGTTTTTATGCGAAGCGTACTTTCGGTGGCCCTAACAAAGTAGCTATTCAGAACAGCGTAGATAGCTTCAGTACGTCTCAGGTAGAAAGGATTTACTATTTCTGGAGTCATGTAGAACTAGATCTTTCGGATTCTGTATATCAGGGTATTGCAGAACCAATTACTTTTAGAATTCTACCGCATGGCCGGAAGAGTTCGCCATGGTTCCTGTTTTTCAAGAATTTCCTGATCGACCATGTTTCTTTGGAGGCTGGCTTTACCACTGGTTCGGGAGGTTCAGGCGCAGGAGGTAACAATGCACGCCTAGCCGGAATAGAAGAAGTAGTCCAAGAGCAAGTGGAGGATTTACCTACTAGAGGTGCACTGATGTACCCTAACCCAGCAGTTGATCAAGTGAATCTGAGGTTGACTAAAGCACTTGAGAGTCAGGGGCTGATTCGTGTTTACGACATGGAAGGTCGTTTAGTGATATCGGAGGATGTGCCTGAGAGTACTGGGAACTATGTGCTCAACGTGAGCAAATTAGAGTCCGGGTTATTCTTAGTCAAGCTTACAAGTGCGCAACAGACACAACAATTTAGATTGATCAAAAAATAAATTCCCCTTTTGGCAATCCGGCTGTACCTAAGCAGCCGGATTGCCTTCATTCCATATGATCCTCAACAACCCCCCTTAATTCAAAAATTGATTTTTAACCAAAAACCGCAATTATGGAATTTAGAAGTCTAACGTCAAGGTTCGCTTTGACCTTTTTAAGTCTTTGTTTTATACATACTAGTATGGCACAAGATGTCAGCATCAGTTTTCCTACAGATGCAGGTGTTATTGATGTGACCCAGTCGCCATACAATGCAGATAAGACAGGAAATGTAGATGCTACTACTGCTATACAGCAGGCTATTGATGACTACCCCAACAGGAACAAGATCATTTACTTGCCTAATGGTACTTACAAGGTATCAAACACCATTTATTGGGCTCCTAGCTCAAACCTGAATGCTAACAACCATAAGCGAACCATACTTCAGGGACAGAGCAAGACGGGAACGACCATTCAATTGAAAAACAATTGCTCAGGATTTACCAACCCAAGTAGTCCAAAGTGGATGATCTGGACGGGTAAAGCACCTGCTCAGAATTTTCGCAATGCTATCCGGAACCTGACGATCAATACAGGTAATGGCAACGCCGGCGCAATAGGTGTGGAATTCTATGCAAGTAACCAGGGTAGCATGCGTCATGTACGAATCATATCAGGAGACGGTAGTGGCCATGTAGGTCTTGATCTCAATAAAGGAGAGCTAGGGCCTGAGCTTATATACGATGTGCTCATAGACGGGTTCGACACCGGGATCGATATCAATGCACTGAACTCTGTTACCTTGGAAAAGGTAGAAGTTCGCAATCAAAACGTTTTAGGGATCAAAAATGCTAGCTATCTGGCCAGCTTCTATGATATCACTAGCGTAAATTCGGTAAGAGCCTTTGACAATGGAGGTACAGCCGTTCTCGTCGATGCTAACTTATCAGGGGGCACATCTACTGTCTCTGCTATCAAAAACACTGGCAGTTTGTTTGCCCGAGATATTGCTACTTCGGGGTACAAGAGGGCTATACTCAATAACTCCGGGACCCAGCAAAATGCAGAAGGTGCCAACGTCAGCGAGTTTGTTTCCCATAATCCGGACGGACTTTTCTCAAACTCTGGGAGTTCTCTTCGGCTACCGGTCGAAGATATACCCGATGTGCCTTGGGACAATCCCTCTTCATGGGGTGATCCTCGAGATTTTGGAGCTCCCTATAATGGTGTAGATGACGATGGGCCAGCCATTCAAGCTTGTATTGATGCTGGGTTTACTACCGTTTTTCTGGCCAATACAAAGTTTGAAAAATGGACTCTAAACTCTCCGGTGTATCTTAGAAACAACTTGCGTAGATTCATCGGGGCTGAGGCCGCCATCAGGAATCAGACAGGGAAGTTTGTTTTTCAAAATGGTACACACCCTGTAGTATGGCTGGAGCGCATAGATGCGTTGCAATCGGAGATCAAACTTGAGCACCAAAGCTCCCGTACGCTGGTGGCAAGCTCTTGCAGCGATATGGATGTAAGGATGACGGGTTCAGGTAAACTGCACTTGGTAGATTATGTTGGAGCCGATCTGATCATCGACAATCCAAGTGCGAGGGTCTGGGGTAGACAGCTAAACCTGGAAGCAAAAGACGTATCAGTAGATGTCCGAAATGGTACCTTATGGGTATTGGGTTACAAGACCGAAAATGCACAGAATCTGGCCGGCGGCGACTCCCAAAGAAGATTCGTGTGTCAGGCAGGTACTAAAACGGAGATATTAGGAGGGTCAATTTACAATGTCTCTCGCAACTCAATCAACGAGCCAGTTATTGACCTCAACAATTGTGATGCTTCTTTTGCAGGATTTAGAAATATTCATTTTATATCTCCCCCAAATCAATACCCCCACTGGGTAAGAGAGCGACAAGGGAGTACTACCAAGACGCTTGCTCTCGATCAGAACATGCAGCTGTACGTGGCAGAATCTAACCCTGTGAGCTATCCAAGGATCCACAGCTTTAGCAACGAGCAAAGTGGCAATCCTGCTTCAAACATCCTTGATGGTAATACTGGGGACGGCTCTCGGTGGTCGGCCAATGGATTTCCCCAATGGGTAATCATCGATTATGGGTCTAATCAATCCATTTCAAGCACACAAATCTGGACCTACCAGGATAGAGCGTATCAGTTCAAAGTTGATCTTTCTACCGATCTGGATTTCACAGGAGATCAGGTGGTCAACAGACTGTCCAACACAAGTAGCAGTCAACCCATTTCCAATAGTTTCTCATCTGTCAATGCACGCTATGCCAGAATCACAGTGGAAGGGGCGTCTGGCTATGGAGGGTCATGGGTTAGTCTTACTGAGTTTACTATAAACGGAAGCTCAAATGCACGCACATTTGACGAGAGTGTCGTTAAGGCCGAGACGGCAAAAGTACCCGGTCTTAGTGTCTACCCTAATCCGACAAGTGATAGGCTCAATATGCGATTTAGTGTGCAGAGTCAGCAAGAGGTAGGTATCAGACTAGTGGATATGATGGGTAGAGAAGTACGATCTCGGAAATACAACGCTGCTCCAGGTGAGAACAAGGCCGAATTAAAACTGACAGGTCTGGTAAAAGGTATTTACCTCATCAAATTATCAGTACAAGGAAAGGTCCTTTCAGAGCAGGTAGTGATTGAATGATGCATAGCTTCAGTCAAAATTTTAAAATAACTTGATATACGATTGGGCAGAAAGCCAAATTAAGGGGGGCTTTCTGCTCAATTTAAATGTTAAGTTTGATAGCCTCATCATCGAATGGATTTGATAAATAATGCAACTAAATAAAAGAGAGTTTTTACAACTGAGCGGTCTAGCTACGGGCTCCATTTTGATGTCAACTTGGCTCAACGCATGCACTAGCAAGGCACAGCAAATTCCTTCTTATCTAGATGGATACAAGGGGTATGGAAATGACCCACTAGGAACTGCGACACAATGGTTTAGAGAGGCGAAATTTGGTCTATTTATTCATTACGGGTTATATAGTCTATTAGGTAGAGGGGAATGGGTGCAGTATTACGAGAAAATACCCGTCAAGGAATATGAAAAACTCAAGGACGGTTTTACGGCCAAATCTTTTGATGCTGACCTGATCACAGATCTTGCCATGGCGGCTGAGATGAAGTATGTCAACATTACCACACGACATCACGATAGCTTTTGTTTGTTCGACACAAAGACTACAGATTTCAATAGTATTAATTCACCAGCGAAACGAGATATTGTCAGAGAGCTAGCGGATTCTTGTCAGAAAAAGGGTCTAGGACTTTGCCTATACTATTCTCATGGCAGAGACTGGCGCCACCCTCATGCCCCTAATAATGACAATTGGGGTGGGAAAGCCCGGCCTACTTACGATCCCCCCGAGCCGCATTATAAATATGGCCAAGAGCACGACATCAATGAATATGTAGACTATATGCATGCTCAACTGACAGAGTTACTCACACAGTACGGCCCGATAGCGTCTATTTGGCTTGATGGATATGGAGTACCCATGAAAGGACCTACGGAAAAGTTTAGGATAGAAGAGACCTATCGACTGATCAGAGGCCTGCAACCTCAGACATTGATTACAGCAAAATCAGGATACTTGGGTACAGAGGATTATTATGCTCCCGAGATTCATTGGATAGATCGTGATCCCGAAAAGTTTTCTAAGATGCAAGCTAGCGATAAACCTATTGAGGTATGTAGCTTCCTAGCAGGATGGGGATATAACCAAAAGTATGATGGGAACCACCGTGAAGAAGATAGTGTACTTGCAGAGTTGCAGCGAATGGGAAGACTCAAATCTAATTTGCTTCTCAATATTGCTCCCCTGCCAGATGGAGCTATTGATCCCCAAGATGTAGATACCCTAAATCGTGTAGGAGCTCATATCAGGCAAAATGGCTGGTACTCGTAGACAAAGAGCTTTGGATTGGTAGTTATTGCCTGTCTTTGCAATTTTTGCAAAAAGGCAGTGCTCTTTTGACTGTTGAATGTATTTTCAATAACAAACGTTTGTTTTAGTTATGAAAAATTTCTATCTATGACCAACCAACCTTTCGTCCAGGTTAATTTTTTTTATTATTAGACCGGCGAGCATTTGATCAAAAAGAGCAACAGTAAAGTACGACAAATACGCGAGGTTGATTATCGTAAAGCGGCCTTTGAGAATGTATATAAAGTATATTTCGAGAGACTGTATGCCTACGCGCTGGTAATCACCGGAAGTGAAAGTACAGCGAAAGATGTTGTTTCGGAGGTCTTTTTCAATCTGTGGAGTTCGGATCGTGAGCTCTCGACCATTAAAGACATAAAAGCGTATTTATTTACCTCGGTGAAAAACCAGGCACTCCGCTCAATGTCTCTGGATCCTATAGCTTTTGAAAGCTTTCAGGGCAGTCTGGAAATCGAATCTGTCGAGCATATCAACCCCGAAGACCTGATGATAGGGCAGGAGCTGGAGGATTTTGTTAATGAAATCATTGGGTCATTGCCCCCACAGTGTCAGCTCGTGTTCAAAATGGTCAAGCAAGAAAATTTGAAATACGCAGAGGTTGCGGAGCAACTTGGTATTTCTCCCAACACGGTGAAAAATCACCTCATCTCTGCCATGAAATCATTAAGAGCCGCGCTTGAGCTACACTTCAATGAAGTGCCCATCCTTAAGCTCCTGTCTTCACTGGGATGTCTCGTGTTGGCTTTATCCGGGATTCTTCTTCTCTTTCAATAAAAGAGAGATATCGTTACTAAAATCTCAAAGTAATCTCTTTTTCATTGGTTTTTTTGAAATTTTTTCAAAAACACTAGTCCATTCCCAACCTTTTCTACTCTTACTTATACTACAGCATATTCCGTATATTCGATGGAAATAGAGGAGATACTATTAAAACAGCTTAACAAAAAGAAGCTAACCGTTCAAGAACAGTCAGCCTTGCGCAAATGGTTGTTAGCCGACAAGAGGAATCGAAAAGCATACAACCAAATGAAGCTAATGCTGCTGGCCAGCAGCAATAAAACCCAGGATGTAGAGAGGCAAGTTTGGAAAGATATCAACCGGAAGATCGACCATAAAGTATCTACGGAGGTCCCCGCATCCACTTTCATGATACCTCACTGGGCAAAGGTAGCGGCCGTTTTGCTCGTCACTTTTTCACTGGCATTAGTCGCATTGTTATATCAATCCCAACCTGCAGAAACTTTAGTTGTCGAGAAGGCTAAGTGGATAGAAAAAGTCAGTATGCCGGGACAGAAGATATCGGTGACTTTGCCTGATGGGACCAAGGTAAAACTAAATGCCGGCAGTACACTTTTGGCGCCGGAAAGTTTCGATGGTGACACCAGGGAAGTGACTCTTTCCGGAGAAGCGTTTTTTGATGTCGCCCGAGATGAGCAAAAACCATTTATCATCCGATCGCACAGTGTAGATGTGCAGGTGCTGGGCACATCATTTAATGTCAAGAGCTATCCTCAGGAGGAGGAAGTCAAAGTATCTGTAGCCACGGGTAAGGTTGCTGTAGTCGACAAAGAGAATTCCCGGATTAAAGAAGAGCTAGTACCAGGTCAGCAAGCCAATTATAAAAATGGACAACTATCTACTAGTACCTACGACTGGGAAGAAACGATGGGATGGAGAGAAAACTTACTAGTATTCAAAGATGATAACTTAAAGGATATACTAAGTGAACTCAGCAAGTGGTATGGCGTGGAGTTCCTGATGAAAAAATCTTTTGATAATAAACGAGACTATTCAGGTAAATACAAAAATGCCACTATTCAGTCCGTTCTGAAGGGGTTGGCCTATGTCTACCAATTCGAATACACCATAGAAAACAACATAATCACGATAAAATGAAGAAAAACTATATCCATAATACCAGTTGAAAAAGAAAAACCCGGATCATGAAACGCATCGGCAAATGACTTTTCAGTGATCCAGGTCCATTCCTGATTTTGATCATTTATCACCAAAACCATTTTTAGTTTATGCAATCAAATTTACGAAAAATTATATGGAAGATGTCGAAGTATGCCCTCTATAGCATAGTTCTTCAGAGCTCCTTTTACTCGTTTGCCGTGTCTTTCGACACTGAGGCCCAGAGTAAGAAACTTGAAGATATTTCTTTGAAAATTGAAGCCAAGTCGGCAGAGCTGATTGATGTATTTACAATGATACAAGAAGGTACGGATTTTACCTTTTCCTATCGATCAGGTGATTTGCCAGCCTCTTCGATTACCTTAAAAAAAGGTAACAACACGATGCGTTCAGTACTTGAAGATATCTCCTCCCAGTCTAAGGTGACCTTTCGTAGGGTAAACAATACGATTCACGTAAAACCAGCAGAAGCTGGGGAGCCAGTGGTAGAGGAGGTTTTTACCAGGGCCCAGGAGATCAGAGTGACTGGTAAAGTCACTGATGAGGAAGGAGAACCTCTTCCTGGGGCAACAGTACTAGAAAAAGGCACTACCAACGGTACGATCACCGACATAGATGGAGGCTATGCGTTGAGTATTTCTGACGTCAATGCAACCTTGACATTCTCTTTTGTCGGATACAAAACCATTGAAGTAGGAGTCGGCGGTAGGTCTGTGGTGGATGCATCTATGCCACTGGATATTTCCGCATTGCAAGAGGTAGTGGTAATCGGCTATGGTACTCAGCGCAAAAGCGATCTTACCGGTTCTGTAGGCTCGATTTCGGAAGACCAAGTACGTGCAGTACCGATACTTTCAGTGGATCAGAGCCTGCAAGGAAGAGTTGCAGGTGTACAGGTAACTCAAGCCAACGCGCAACCAGGAGGAGCCGTGTCGGTCCGAGTACGTGGAGGGAATTCTATCACTGCGGGAAACGAGCCCTTGTATGTAGTTGATGGCTTCATAGGAGCAGGTGATCTTAATTCTATTAATCCAAATGACATTGCCTCCATTGAAATACTGAAAGACGCATCAGCAACAGCTATTTATGGAGCTCGTGGCGCAAATGGTGTAGTCTTGATTACCACTAAAAATGGCAAATCAGGCAAGATGCAAATCAGCCTTGACGTATACAGAGGAGTACAGGAGGTTCGAAATACTTTGGATCTATTGAATGCGACTGAGTATGCAGAACTGGCTAATGAGGTAAGCAACTTAAATGGCGGCGGAGATGTTTTTGCTAATCCGTCATCACTTGGTAGCGGCACAGATTGGCAAGACGAGCTTTTTCGAACAGCACCGATGGAAAACTACCAGATTTCCTTTTCAGGAGGTAAAGAAAACATACAGTACTTATTCTCAGCAAATTATTTCAATCAAGATGGTATTGTTGAAAATACTGGTTTTGATCGATTATCTGTAAGAAACAACCTAAATGCGAAGCTAAATGATAAGTTAACCTTTGGATCTTCACTGACGCTAAGCCGAACAAGTAGAACTCGAATAAACAATGAAGACAACGCCGCAGATGGTTCAGGAATTATTACCAATGCTTTGGTATTCTCTCCTACTCAACCGGCAGATGCTTTAGTCAATGATGATTTTGGCGTGGAAGCTGGTAATCCTGTGCTGTACCAAAAGAGAGTAACTGATGATATCAATGTTAGCAGGGCATTGGGCAATATGTTCTTGGAATATGAGATCATCAAGGGGCTCAAAATCAAGACATCATTTGGGGCTGACGTCATTTCAGAGAAACGAAACCTTTTCATTCCTCAGTCAACTTTTGAGGGAGCGGCTGCAGGAGGAATAGCTGAAGTCGGCGTGACTGAAAGCATCAACTGGTTAAATGAGAACATCATCACATATTCTACCAGTCTAGGCTCAGATCATGAATTGAGTGTCTTGGGGGGGATTACCGCCCAACACTTCGAGTCTGAGAGTATTTCAGGGTCATCTCGTGATTTTGCAAATGATGTACTAGAGTACAACAACCTCGTGGCAGGTCAAAACACCAACGTCGGATCTGGTGCAAATGAATGGGCGCTGTTGTCCTATCTTTTTAGGACTAACTACATTTTGAAAGGTAAGTACCTCTTTACCGTAACCGGTCGATATGATGGATCATCACGATTTGGATCAGGTAACAAATATGCCTTCTTCCCATCTGCAGCTGTAGGCTGGAGAGTTATTGATGAGCCATTTATGAGCGATGTCCCTTTGCTATCTGAGCTGAAATTGAGGGCTAGTTATGGTCTCACGGGGAGTCAGGAGATTGGAACTTTCAGATCACTGGCCGCTCTGAGCAACGACTTGCTGGCTTTTGGAGATAATGTGACTGTGGGATACTTCGCAAATCGGTTCGAAAACCCTAATTTAAAGTGGGAGACCACCAGACAATTAGATATTGGATTAGATGTAGGATTGTTTGATAGCCGTGTAAATATAACAGCTGACTATTATTACAAAAGAACAGAGGATCTTCTTCTAAATTCTCAGCTCCCGGCAATTACCGGTATACCTGGAGGTCGAGTATTACTAAATACAGGTGAATTGGAGAATGAAGGTTTTGAATTCTCGGTGAGCACTGTGAATACTACCGGCGAGTTGAGTTGGGAGACAAGCTTCAATATTGCTACCAATCGCCAGGAGATCCTAGATTTGGGTGATGATGAGGAGATTGCGCTTGGAGACCTGGCAGGATTCTACAAAGTAGGGACACCAGGTATCCTTCGTGTTGGAGAGCCATTGGGGTCATTTTTCGGTTTTAAAACTGATGGTATTCTGCAGAATGCTGCTGAGGTAGCCGCCTCAGGCATGGATCCGGTTACCACGCAGCCAGGAGATAGAAGGTTGGTAGACACTGATGGCGATGGAGATGTGGATGCAGATGATCGCGTAATACTCGGTCAAGCGGCTCCCAAGGTCTTTGGTGGGATCACCAATACTTTCAATTATAAAGGCTTCGATCTTAGCATTTTTTTCCAATGGGTTTCTGGCAATTCTATTTTGAACCTGCAACGTACCATCCTGGAAAATCCAACGGGAGAACCTAACCAATTGGATGTGGTTGCCGATCGCTGGACGGGAGAGGGCACTTCAAACTCAGTACCTCGGGCCGGAGCAGCTAATATTGATCAAGTTACTGACGTATTCGTAGAAGATGGATCTTATGTTAGAATGAGAAACATTACTCTGGGATATGACCTCAAAAAATCCATCATCAAAACAGATGCAATAGGCAAAGCCAGGATTTATATCAGTGGTAACAATTTGCTTACCATAACGGATTATAAAGGCTTTGATCCCGAAGTGAATGTCTTTGGAGGAAACAACGAACGTGCGGGCATTGACTTTGGTAGCTATCCTATGGCCCGGACTATTTTGGCTGGTATCAACCTTACCTTTTAAACCTCACAGCCATGAATAATTCATTTTTAGTCCTAAAAAATAGCATGATGAAGATATCAAACTATAAAATACTGGTTCTTGCGGCGATTTTCTTTTCGCCGATGTTTGGATGTGAAGATTTCTTGGAAGAGAATCCTGAAAACTTCGTAGCTCCTGAGAATTTATATGCTTCTCCGGAAGGCGCCATAGCAGGTGTAAACGGAGTTTACGATGTCCTAAACTCCTTAGGATCGTCGAGGAGGGAATATTACCTATTGACGGAGGTCGCTAGTGATGATGCGCAATATACCCGAGGTAATACGACCAGACTAGAACTTTCCAATTTTACGCACACACCGGCAAATTCGAATGTGAAGGCTATTTGGGAAAGAAACTACTTGGGTGTTGCACGAGCCAATATGGTGGTCAATCGAGTTCCGGATATCGATATGGATGAGACCCTCAAAAATCGGGTAATTGGAGAAGCAAGGTTTCTTCGAGCTTTCTTCTATTTCAACCTGGTGCGCCTCTATGGCCCTGTTCCACTAGTACTGGAGGAATGGGAGGCCGATGATGATTTCAACGTTTTGAGAACTGAGATCGGTCCAGTCTACGATGCCGTTATTGCTGACTTACAATTTGCAGAAAGTAACCTGCCTTCCTATACTACTTATAGCTCCGATGATGCTGGCAGGGCATCGGAAGGTGCTGCAAAAGCGCTACTGGCTAAGGTTTACCTGACCAGGGCCAGTTCAAGTGTTGCAGCAGCAACAGATTTTGCAAGTGCTCGAGACAAAGCTTTGGAAGTAATGAATTCTGGAGATTATGATCTCTTTCCGTCTTACTGGCAGGCATTTTCACCCGATCTGGAAAATGGTATTGAGTCAGTTTGGGCTAATCAAGCCCATGTTGGTGAAGGAGCATTTGGGGCAGGTGCTTACGGCGGATTTTTACATACCGATCTGTCTCCAGATCCTGATATCTTTGGCATCAGGGGGAATAGAAACTTCCACTTCACCACGGAATTTTACAATAGCTATGAAGCTGGTGATGATCGACTCAACTCTTTTATCACAGGAGACTATATCTTGACGACTGGCGACACGGCCAATACAACCCAGATATGGACAGTCAAGTACGCTGACTCTACCAATACAGAGCGAAACAATCATCGCACCAACTGGCAGTACATCAGGTACTCAGATGTGTTATTAATGTTTGCTGAAGCTGAAAATGAAGCAAACGGACCAACTACAGCCGCACAGGATGCCTTAAATGAAGTTAGGGACAGAGCCAACCTGGCGGATGTACCTAATAATTTAGACCAGGCCGCTTTCAGAGATGTCGTGTATTCCGAGCGACGGCATGAGTTGTTTTTCGAAGGACATAGATGGTACGATCTGGTACGATGGGGGCTACTCAAATCACGAGTAGAGACAGCGAAACCAGGAGTTACCGTAGATGAGTCAAGGTACAATTTGTTTCCTGTTCCTCAGAGTGAGCGAGATGCCAATCCAAACCTGACTCAGAACAATTACTGATAATGATGTCCAGGGTATCTTAATGATAACCTGGACATTTTTTTTAAAGAACCATCTATCCATTCAAGACTCAAGAATACCAGTTAGCATATAGTTGCCAGCTTGTATTAAAGGAGAGCAGTACTCATCAACCTTTTCAACGATAAGGAAATGATAAAATCATCATCATGCCTACCAACAGACTACTAATTTTCAACAAAACACAATCATTATGAACAAACTATGTAACCTGAGGCTATTTTTTTCGATGATGCTACTCAGCCTCGTAGCATGGAGTACTCGAGCTCAAATCAACTCTTACTGCGGAGGAAATCCTCCGACGACTTTGGATGTCAGAAACGAGTCATCTTCTATTGTATCCGTTTCCAGTCCATCTTACCAGGGAGGGACATCTATTCGATTCCAAACTAACACCAACAGCAGTACTACTCAAGGTTGGTCAGTGGGTCATGATAGATGTGAAGCAGCGATCAACAATTGTCCTACTACTGATATGTTTAGTAACATGAGGTATGCAGGGTTTATGGTTTACTTGGACAGCAATGTAGACGGTACCAAAGCTGATGAGTCTTACGAGATCATTACACAGTGGAGACAGTGTAGCGGTCCTGCAAGTCCGCCGATAACCATTCATTTGGAGGAAAATGGGTCCGGAGTAGACTTTTTGCTAGCGATACGTACTGATGCCGATCCTGTGGAAGGTCGACATAATACGGCTTCCTTTACCAAAAAGGTAAGTGTCCAACGTAATCGATGGTATCAAGTGACGATCGGAGCTTTGGTCAAGCCAACAGGAGGAGGAGTCGTGAAGTGGTGGATCGATGGTAACCTAGAGGTTGATTACGCCGGAAAAGTCGGCCGAACCGATCTTGCCCAAAGTATGGGTCTGAAAATTGGTATCTACAGAGGACCTACTTTCCCCACTGCCAAAGGAGCTGAGACAGTATACTTTGATCAGGTTGGTTACGGTACCAGTTATAACGACGTGCAACCAGGCCACTGTGTGGCTAGTGCTTTCCCTGATTTGACTAAGTGGTATTTCATCGAAAGCGTGGCATATCCAGGAGAAAGAATCAAAGCACAATCGAGCACTACAGATTTGCGACGTCAAAATGGTAGTACCGATAGTCGGCAATGGAAGTTCGTCAATGCCGGAAGCGGGTATTATTATCTGGAAAGTAAATCCTATCCCGGAGAGAGGATTAAAGCACAATCCAGTACGGTAAATCTTAGGAGACAATCAGGAAACACAGACAGTCGGCAGTGGAAGTTAGTTGATGCCGGAGGGGGTAGTTACTACATTGAAAGCAAGCAATATGCAGGAGAGCGAATCAAGGCTCAGTCTAGTACAACCACATTGAGAAGACAAGCTGGTTCTACAGATAGCCGGAAATGGAAATTTGTCGAAGCTGGAAGTGTAGCCAGATTAGCACCGGAAGGCTTCGATCAAATGGAGGTAGTGCAAGAAGCATCCAATGAGCTCAGGATCTTCCCAAATCCGGTCAATGACAGGTTTACTATCAGCTTTAGTGCTAATGAAGACCAACAGATCAGGTATCATCTTTTTGATATGATGGGCCGGCAAGTCCGATCCTTAGAAAAACAAGTATCCGAAGGTAACCAACTGGAGGTGGTAGATGTGAGCGGTATGCTAAAAGGTATTTACGTGCTCGACCTGTGGATTGATGGCTCCAGGCTCACGAAAAGAATTAGTATTAATTGATGCATGACGCTATGAGAGTGATTCAAGCTGACTGTCAGTATGTTACTGATGGACATAGGTTTAACCTAACTAAATAGCTATGAGAGCGCTTTTAAAAATGCCCGGCATCTTTTCGGTGCTATTCGCAAGCCTATTGGCTCTAAGTGCCCATGGACAGATTGCTTCTTTTTGCGGGGGAAGTCCCCCGACTAGCGTTGATGTAAGGCATGATTCAGACGCCATTATTTCTGTTTCCAGCCCATCTTACCAAGGCGGCACTTCACTGAAGTTTCAGACCAATACCAATAGTAGTACCACTGAAGGTTGGGCCACAGGTCACGATAGGTGTGAAGCTCGAGTGATGACCTGCAATACTAGTTCTATGTTTAGTAGCATGCACTATACTGGTTTCATGCTATATCTGGATAACAATGTAGATGGGACCAATGCAGATGAGTCTTATGAGATTTTACTGCAGATGCGCCAATGTGATGTGGGAGCAAGTCCGCCAATCACTGTACAGATTGAAGAAAATGGTTCTAGTGTCGATCTTATACTAGCTATCCGGACACAAAGTGACCCCATCACAGGACGTCATAATTCGGCCAGTCATACGAAGCAGGTCAGTGTCTCTAAAGGTACCTGGATGCAGGTGACCCTAGGTACGTATATCAATCCTACTTCAGGAGGTCAGGTCAAATGGTGGATCGATGGGGTGCTAAAGGAAGACTATACAGGGCCTATTGGTAGAAGTGAACTTAACCAGGCAGTAGAGATTAAGTATGGCATCTATAGAGGTCCCACTTTTCCACCAAGCAAGGGTGCAGAGACTGTGTACTTTGACCAAATTGCCTATGGCACTACATACAATTCAGTGCAACCAAGTCACTGCGCAGCGGGTTCTTTCCCTGACTTGACCAAATGGTATTTCATTGAGAATGTCGAGTTTGCAGGTGAGCGCATTAAGGCCCAAACCAGTGCCATAGAACTAATGCGGCAGAACGGCTCTGATGATAGGCGTCAGTGGAAGTTTATCGATGCTGGCGGTGGATTCTATCACCTGGAAAGCAAAGCTTACCCTGGAGAAAGAATCAAAGCCCAAACTTCGAGCATCGAACTGACCCGGCAAGCAGGCTCTGACGACAGGAGAAGGTGGAAACTTGTAGACGCAGGAGGAGGAAGCTACTATATCGAGAGTAAAGCGTATCCTGGTCAGCGTATCAAGGCCCAGACTTCATCCACTACTTTATCAAGACAAGCTGGTAGCGATAATCGAAGGAAGTGGGTGTTTATTGAGGCTGGTACCGTAGCCAGGATGGCACCGGAAGGCTTTGATCAACTGGAGGTCGTACAAGAAGCATCCAATGAGTTCAGGATCTTCCCGAACCCGGTCAATGACAGGTTTACTATCAGCTTTAGTGCCAATAAAAACCAGCAGATCAGGTATCATCTTTTTGATATGATGGGCCGGCAAGTCCGATCCTTAGAAAAAATGATATCTGAAGGTAATCAACTTGAAACAGTGGATGTAGCTGGCTTAGTGGAAGGTATTTATGTACTCGACCTATGGATAAATGGCTCTAGGCTTACAAAAAAGATTAGTATTAATTAATGTATAACGACATGATGTTGATTCTAACTAACTATCGGTATCGCACTGATAGACTAATGTTTTTAACCTAACCAAACAATTATGAGAACACTTTTAAAAATGCCCGGCATCTTTTCGGTGCTATTCGCAAGTCTATTGGCCCTAAGTGCCCATGGACAGATTGCTTCTTTTTGCGGGGGAAGTCCCCCGACTAGTGTTGATGTCAGAAATGATGCCGATGCAATAACCCCGGTTGGTAGCCCTTCTTATCAAGGCGGTAGTTCTCTGAAGTTCGAACTCAATACCAACAGCAGTACGACTGAAGGTTGGGGTAGCGGCCATGACAGATGCGAGGCACGGGTAATGTCCTGTGGGACCAATTCCATGTTCAGCAATATGCGATATGCGGGTTTTATGCTTTACCTGGATAACAATGTTGATGGGACTAATGCAAGCGAGTCCTATGAGATATTGATGCAATGGAGACAGTGTAGTGGACCAGCAAGTCCCCCTATTACAATTCAGATCGAAGAAGACGGTTCAAATGTAGATTTGTTACTGGCTGTCAGAACAGATGATGACCCCATTGAGGGTAGGCATAATACAGCGAGCTATACCAAAAAAGTAAGCGTACAAAAGGGTACATGGTATCAAATTACACTAGGTGCCTTAGTGAAACCTGCCGGTGGCGGTCAGGTGAAGTGGTGGATAGATGGTACGCTGGAAGCAGACTACTCAGGTAAAGTAGGTAGAAGCGATCTGGTCCAGAATATGGAGATCAAATATGGTCTATACAGAGGACCGACATACCCGATAAGCAAGGGAGCTGAGACGCTATACTTTGACCAGATAGCGTATGGTACAAGCTACAATGACGTGCAGCCTGGCCACTGCGCGGCGGGAAGTTTCCCTGACCTTACCAAGTGGTACTTCATCGAAAGCGTTGCGTACCCTGGTGAACGAATCAAAGCACAATCGAGTACCACGGATTTGCGACGGCAAAGTGGCAGTACGGATAGTCGACAATGGAAGTTTGTGAGTGCCGGGACTGGATATTATTACCTGGAGAGTAAGTCACATCCCGGAGAAAGGATAAAAGCTCAATCTAGTTCCGTCAATCTAAGAAGACAAGCGGGCACCACTGATGATAGGAAATGGAAATTAGTTGACGCTGGTAGCGGTAGCTATTATATCGAAAGTAAGCAATATGCTGGGGAGAGAATCAAAGCACAATCCAGTACAACCACGCTAAGAAGGCAGGCCGGATCTACAAATAGTAGGAAGTGGAAGTTTATCGAGGCAGGAGCAGTTGCTCGATTGGCACCTGAAGGGTTTGACGATCTGGTGGTACAGAAAGACGTGGATTTTATCCTATATCCTAACCCTGTCGTAGATCAACTTACCATTAAGTTTACCTCTGACAAGATGCAAAGTGCGCAGTACCGACTATTGGATATGATGGGAAGGCAGGTATTGCAAATATCAGAGTCTGTTGGCAAAGGAGCTATTAGTAAGCAACTTGATGTGAGCAAATTGCAAAAGGGCATGTATATCCTTAGTGTGAAGCTTAACGGAGAGATGCAAACTCGCCGGATTGCAATTGACTAGTTGAAAATCAACTAAAACAAACAATTATAGAGAGGCCATTTTATAATGGTCTCTCTTTTTTCAATATCAAAAATATGGATAGAAGAACATTTATCAAGAAAACGGGAATTACTTCCGGGGCATTAGCGCTTGGCCCAAGAGCTATAGAGTCCAATGCCACCCCGCAGGCCCGGCGCTCTGATAAGTTCCTCAATGCCTACTACTTTCGGGCACACATGTATACGATGGTGCCCAGACATGTTAGAGAGGACATGAAATGGATGGCTGACATAGGAACGGACGCAGTTACTATTGCCATTCTTGAACAGGACCTTTTCGCTGCCATAGAAAACATCGAGATAGTTTGTAATGAAGCAGCCAAAGTCGGTATGCAGGTGCATGCCGTTCCCAGTAGATGGGGAGGTCTGGTAGCCGGAGCTCCGAAAGTGCCGAGTATTTTCTCTACGCAAAACCCGGACAGTTGGGTGCTTAATAAAGATGGAAGTGTACATCATTCTTATGTGTCAGGAGTCATTAGCAGTGTGCACTACCAAGAAGTATATGACTTTGTCTGTGAGTCTCTTGACAAACTTTTTAATACGTGGGATATAGCCGGAATCGTGTGGGACGAGCCTAAAAACTATATCGAAGATTACTCTCCGCAAGCCATTAAAAGTTTAGGTCCTAATGCTCCTTTTTCGGCACATATCCAGGCTACAGTGGATTTTCATGGTAAACTC
>JAHCMJ010000231.1 GCA_019192485.1 Cyclobacteriaceae bacterium HetDA_MAG_MS6
TTAAACTCGTCAACACGAAAACCATTGATGTAGTCGTAGAAGTTTTTTCCCAACTCTTGGTTAATGATTTGCGACAAGTAATGCCTAGAGATTCCTAATTGATTAGCAAGTGAATGAATAGTAAGCATAGAGTTTAGATAGGGTTTTTCGATATCCATCACTTCTTGCAATTTCTTCAATTGCAATTGGACTTGCTTGCTACTGAGTGGTGAGTGCTGGTACTTTTTTTCGTTTGAACCAGATCTGAAATGCTTGAAGATAACACCCTGTTTGAGACCAAAGAATCCTATAACCGCGATGTTAACTACAATAACAGCTGCTACTACCTGAAAGCTGATGACAAAATCTACAAATCGAAAGCTGCCTGCCCAGATGATGATGAAGGAAACCCAAAAACCTATAATCTCCAACGTTATCCAATGTCGAAGCCAGCTTAATGTAATGGTTTCTTGGTACGAGAATTCATTGGCAATTCTGTTTCGGTGCTTATAAAGCATATACAAGCAAAGAAGTGGATATAGAAAGCTGAAGAAAGCTAATACCATCCCGTACCACCTCATATGAAAGGGAAATGAACCAACCATATACATCAGCCCATCTCCTAAAATGATTTCCTGATCTCGTCCAAAGAAATGATAGTATTCTGTGGTGCAAACCATGAAAACAAACGGAATAAGGTGATACCAGTAGCCCAGTATCCGAAAATTTCCTGGAATTACCAATGCCCTCACATACATATAAAGCATTGGTGCTGTGAGAAGTGAGAAAAAGTTGACGGCTAGTAACAGCGGTAGTGCTCGACCAGTCTGTCCTGAAAAGTTAAGGAAGAAAAAAAACAGGTGAATGCCATTTAGCAAAAGCCAACTGACGAGAATATAATCGAATGTTTCTTTTTTGCTTTTAGAGAGTATTAGCGCTCCTAGAAAGATTGCCAATCCAATACCAATAAAAACCCATCCGTGCATGGTGGTAAATATATGGTAAAGGGAAAAAGTCTATTAGTCCTAAAGCCCGCTGAAATCGAAGTCTTCCAAAAACTTTGTGGTGAATTGTCCAGACTGAAATTTTTCGTCGTCCATTAAACGAATATGGAAAGGTATTGTCGTTTTGATCCCTTCAATCACCATCTCTCCCAAAGCTCTTTTCATCTTAATGATTGCTTCTTCACGAGTTTGAGCAGATACAATAAGTTTGGCAATCATTGAGTCATAAAAAGGTGGGATCGTGTAGCCGGCATATACATGACTATCAACCCGAACACCATGACCACCTGGTAGGTGAAGATTGGTGATTTTGCCTGGGCTAGGTCTAAAGTCGTTACCAGGATCTTCTGCATTGATACGACACTCAATGGCATGGAGCTGAGGGTAATAGTTTCTCCCACTGACTTCTATGCCTGATGCTACTTTGATTTGTTCTTTGATTAGGTCGTAGTCGGTTACTTCCTCTGTGATGGGGTGCTCCACCTGTATTCGGGTGTTCATCTCCATGAAGTAAAAATCCCCGTGTTTGTCCACCAGAAACTCTACTGTACCTGCACCTTCGTAATTAATGGCTTCTGCGCCTCGAATAGCTGCCTGACCCATTTTTTCTCGTAACTCTTGAGAGACGATAGGCGAGGGTGTTTCTTCAATGAGCTTCTGATGTCTTCGTTGAATAGAACAGTCTCTTTCCGACAGATGACATACACGTCCGTTTCTATCGCCTACGACCTGAATCTCAATGTGACGAGGTTCTTCGACAAACTTTTCAAGATAAAGCCCATCATTCCCAAAAGCTGCTCCAGCTTCTTGTCGTGCACTATCCCATGCTTTTTTGAACTCGCTTTCGTCCTGTACCAGTCGCATACCCTTACCACCTCCGCCAGCTGTGGCTTTTAGCATGACAGGGTATCCTACTTCCTTGGCAAGTCCCATGCCCTCAGCAATTGAGGATAAAAGTCCCTCTGAACCTGGAATGGTGGGCACACCAGCCTTTTTCATGGTGTCTTTAGCTGTAGCCTTGTCCCCCATCTTGTCAATCATCTCAGCACTAGCTCCGATAAACTTAATGTTGTATTCGTCGCACACTTTTGAGAATTCAGCATTCTCCGCCAAGAATCCATATCCTGGATGTATAGCATCAGCATTAGTTATCTCCGCAGCCGAAATGATTCGTGGAATGTTCAGATAGGAATCTTTACCGGACGGAGCGCCAATACAAACTGCCTCATCTGCGAAACGCACGTGTAAGCTTTCTTTGTCCGCAGTAGAATAAACGGCTACCGTTTTGATGCCCATTTCCTTACAAGTGCGAATCACTCGCAGCGCAATTTCTCCGCGATTGGCTATAAGTATTTTGTTAAACACGGTTGACCTATTTTAGGATGGATCTACTAGGAAAAGAGGCTGATCGTACTCGACAGGAGTGGCATTGTCCACAAGGACTTTGACGATCTTGCCAGATACGTCTGATTCTATCTCGTTGAATAGTTTCATTGCTTCTATAATACACACAGTATCTCCCTGGCCTACTTTATCTCCAACTTGTACGAAGACTGGAGAGTCAGGATTTGGTGTCCTGTAGAAAGTCCCGATCATGGGAGACTTGATGGTCAAAAGATTTGTATCACCAGCCGGGGCCTCTCCTCCTTTAGGAGCTTCGGCTGCTGGCTGTGGACTAGGTACGGGAGCTGCTGATGGAGCTGCAGCCACGGGCGGAACCGCCACGGGGACAGGTGATGATACCACATTCTGCTCCGGAGTGCGTTTTACGCTTATTTTAAACTCTTCAGTTTCAATGTTGACTTCTTCCAGTCCTGTGGCTGATATGAAGTCGATCAAATCTCGAATTTCCTTAGCTTTCATTTAGTCGGGATATAGCTTTTTTTGAAGGTGGGTAAAGGTATTTAATTTTTATTTGACTCGCTCTACGTAGGAGCCCGTTCGGGTATCTACTTTGATCAACTCATCCTGGTTGATGAAGAGCGGTACCTGAATGGTAGCTCCGGTCTCCAGTTCTGCAGCTTTAGAAGCATTGGTGGCCGTATCTCCTTTCAATCCCGGCTCTGTGTAGGCCACTTTCATGACGACGTGTTGTGGCAGCTCACATCCAAGTACTTTTTCCAGTTCGGCATGAAAGATCACTTCTACTTCCTGTCCATCTTTTAGGAATTGAGGGTTGGTAATAAGTGATTCTTCAATCGGAATCTGATCAAAGGTATTGCTGTCCATAAAATTGTATCCTATGTCATCCTTGTACAGAAACTGGAAAGGCCTTCGTTCGACCCGAGCAGTCGTCACCTTATGGCCTGAAGTGAATGTATTATCAATTACTTTTCCAGTAGTTAGGCTTTTGAGTTTGGTTCTAACGAATGCTGGGCCTTTACCTGGCTTCACGTGTTGGAACTCCACAATAGAAAAAAGATCGTGGTTAAATTCAATTACAAGTCCATTTCTGAAATCTGCAGTACTTGCCATTTTTCGAAATTTGCAATTAGGTTAGTTAATACATTTTAAGCTGGGTCATAAGCCCACTTCAGATAAGTAGCTCCCCAGGTAAATCCACCACCAAATGCGGCGAATACCAGATTATCGTTCTTTTTGAGCTGCGACTCGTAATCCCAAAGCAATAGCGGTAAAGTGCCTGCGGTAGTATTGCCGTATCGCGATATATTCATCATTACCTTATCATCACCGATTTCCATTCGACGGGCAGTAGCGTCTACGATTCGCTTGTTGGCTTGGTGTGGCACTAGCCATGCTACATCATCTCCGGAGAGCTGATTGCGTTCCATTACTTCTGCTGCTACATCCGCCATGTTAGTCACGGCAAACTTAAAAACTGTCGATCCTTCCTGATAGACATAATGCTCTTTGTTCTTAACAGACTCAACTGAGGCTGGAATTCGACTTCCTCCTCCCCGCATTCTTAAGAATTCTTCTCCAGAGCCGTCGGATTTCAGAACAGAATCAATGACTCCAAGACCCTCTTGGTTGGGCTCTAATAGAACTGCGCCGGCACCATCTCCAAAAATGATACAGGTGGCTCTGTCTTTGTAGTCGATGATAGAAGACATCTTGTCAGCACCGATAACGACCACCTTCTTATGCGAGCCTGACTCTATGAATTTGGCGCCGGTGGCCATCCCGTAAAGAAATCCGGAACAAGCAGCGGATAGATCATAACCAAAAGCATTGCTAGCTCCCACAGCATTGGATACAATATTGGCAGTAGCTGGAAATGGCATATCAGGTGTCACCGTAGCGCAAATGACCATATCCACTTCCTTAGGATCGGTATTTGTTTTTTCTAGAAGTCCTCTGACAGCTTCTATTGCCATCACAGAGGTGCCCTTCATTTCTCCTTTCAGTATCCGCCGTTCCTTGATTCCTGTTCTGGAGGTGATCCACTCATCATTGGTATCGACCATAGTTTCGAGTTCCTGGTTAGTAAGGACATAGTCCGGTACATACCCCTCTACTCCTGTGATAGCTGCTGTGATTTTTGACATGCTTTGGATGATATAAAATCAGCCTGATCAAGACCAGGCTGTTCTTATTAGTTTGGCAGGTAAAATTAAGCTAAAACTTCTTTCTCCATGACCACTTTACCTTTGTAGTAAAGTTTGCCTTCGTGCCAGAAAGCGCGATGTGGGAGATGAGCTTCACCTGTGGTCTGGCAAATCACATAGCTTTTGGGAGTTGCCTTGACATTTGTTCTTCTTTTGTCTCTCCTGGTTCTGGAGATTTTTCGTTTAGGATGAGCCATTTTTTATCCTTCTTTGTTTCTATTTATTCAATTTCTTAAGTGCTTCCCAGCGAGGATCTATTTCCTCTTCACCAGCATTATCTGCCTCTGAACTGTACAGTATCTCCGGTCTTTCCCGTCCTTGAAGCTTTGGGTGGACCTTTTTCATGGGTACACTTAGGTTCAAGTACTCATAAATGAACTTTGCGACATTGATCTGCTGCGTCTCCCATGGGATCACTATCATATCTTCGCTCAGTTCCATCTCTTCTTCACCAAATTTAATGACCAGCTTCTGCTGTAGCTCTACCTGGTGCTCGAACTGTTCCACACTGACATCACATAGTAGTTCGAGCGTGGCCTTGATGTCAAAGTTCAAAGACATCATAGTTTCCGACTTTTCCAGAGTGAGATTTACAACACCGTCACCTTTTTCCAAAATACTTTCAGGGAACAATTGAAAGAAACTCTCGTCAATGATATACCTGAAATCATGGCCCTTGTTTGAAAGGCTATAAATGTTGATTTCAAAATCCCTCAGAGTGCTCGAACTCATCCCCTCGCATTTAAAGAACCGCAAATTTAGATATAATCTGCCTAGAAAAACAAGTAGGTGGAGCGCTTACTACTGATGGTGAGACATTTTTTGCTTGATCAGGTCATGAGCCTGAAAGATAGCGCTTAGCATAGATGTGGGATCTGCTTGATTTCTACCGGCTACAGTAAAGGCTGTCCCATGATCTGGCGAAGTGCGGATGGCTGGGATACCTGCTGTGAAATTCACGCCTCCTCCAAAGGCAATATATTTAAAGGGAATGAGCCCCTGGTCGTGATACATGGCTAAAATACCATCAAATTGCTTGTATTGTCCACTTCCAAAAAAGCCATCGGCTGGATAGGGACCAAAGACCAGGTTGTTTTGTTCCTTGATCTCTTTAATCACAGGTTGCAAGACTTGTTGCTCTTCTTCGCCAAGTAATCCATTTTCGCCGGCGTGCGGATTCAGCCCCAAGACAGCAACCTTCGGTTTTTTGATGCCAAAATCTTTCTTTAGCGATTGTAATAGGATTTTCAACTTGGAGGCCACCAACTCTTTGGTGATACTGTCCGGAACCTGTCGCAAAGGTATGTGACCCGTAACCACTCCAACGCGTAGGTCATCTCGAACCATTAGCATCAGGCTGTCTTTTTGCTCAAAGGCTGAGGTTAGGTATTCCGTATGTCCAGGAAAATTAAACTCATCATCTTGCACCATTTCTTTGCTCAGCGGGGCGGTAACCATACCATGGATCAACCCTGATTTCAAGTCCTTTACCGCTCTTGACAGCGAAATTTTCGTGTATTTACCCAGCTTTGGGTCTTGGGTGCCAGGATTGATTTCTATTTCATCTTCCCAAAGATTGAGCACATTTACCTTTTTCGGATTGATGTTTCCTATTTCCTTGCATTGGAAATAGTTGAAATTGTGCTTATCCAACTGCTTCCTATAAAATGAAATCACCTTAGCTGAGCAGTAAATAACGGGTGTTAGATATTTGGTGACTCTATTGTCTTCCAATGCCTTGATGATCACTTCTGGACCCACTCCGTTGATATCTCCTATCGTAATGCCTACAATGGGACGTTGTTTCTTACTATTGCTTTGATCTTTCATCAGTTCATAAAATGCAGTTGGGCAACATTGATCATGCAAATAAATGCATTTCGTAAAATCTCGTTAGTTTTTATTTCAATCCCTTAGATCCTATCTGTATTTTTCGGTCTTCCAAATCAGATTGAACACACACGGTGAAAAAGGTAAATCCAAAGAAACATCTTGGTCAGCACTTCCTCAAAGATGAGCAAATAGCAAAGAAAATCGTGGATGCCTTGACCATTGTCGAAGGGCAACGGGTTTTGGAGGTAGGGCCTGGGACAGGGGTGCTTACCAAGTATCTGATAGAACGCTGCAATGATTTTCAGGCTTTTGATGTGGATCATGAGTCCATTACTTATTTAAGAGAGACATATCCAGATCATGCTCCGAAATTCATACACCAAGATTTTCTTGGAAGCACCTTTGAGAATGCCAAGTTGTTCAAAGTAATTGGAAACTTTCCATACAATATTTCCTCACAGCTCTTCTTCGCTATTTACGACCATCGACCACAAGTGACTGAAGTGGTCTGCATGATCCAAAAGGAGGTAGCAGACAGGATTACTGCCACTCCTGGAAATAAAACTTATGGTATACTGAGTGTGCTCCTTGGCGCATTCTATGATATAGAATATCTTTTTACCGTCAAGCCCTCAGTATTTCATCCACCACCCAAGGTAAATTCTGCTGTGATCAGACTCCAACGGAATGATACGCGGCATCTGGATTGCGATGAGAAACTCTTCAAAAGAGTAATTAAGTCTGCTTTTGGAAAGCGGCGGAAGACATTGCGCAATGCGCTGAAAGACCTAAATTTGCTTCCCTCGGTTTTCGAGGACGCTGTGTTCGACAAGCGAGCTGAGCAACTTTCTGTCGCTGAGTTTATTCAATTGACAAAGATGATATCCACAGATGGAGACCTTGATGGAGTTTGAATTGAGTAAAGAGTATCTGGAGAGGTTTCAATTGGCCTTGGATACTCGAGATGATCATTTCATTCAAGGATCTTTGGATGGCATCAATCCGGCCGATATTTCAGCACTTCTTGATGAGTTCGATACTGAGGAAAGCAAATATGTTTTTGATCTGTTACCACCGGATGTTGACGCGGCAATCCTAAATGACTTAGATGAGGATGTTCGCATAATATTTATCGAGAGTTTCACTTCGGAGGAGTTAGCTAGGTTTATTGAATGTCTTGATTCCGATGACGGTGCAGATATCTTGATGGAGATGGGTCTTAAGAGGAGGGAAGATGTTATAGGGCACATTCAAAGTGAGGAAAAGGCTGC
>JAHCMJ010000232.1 GCA_019192485.1 Cyclobacteriaceae bacterium HetDA_MAG_MS6
AACTGGAGAGAACATTGATATGCACAGCGTCATTCCCTATTTGCTGCTGTGACCTTTTGAGCACATGATGATATTCAGCAAGTCGATGGTCGTACTTTAATAAACCGAAACCCTTTGACAGCGCTATATACAACTCACCACTGCTATCGGTAAAGAGTCGGTCAAAGCCCACCGTAAGAGGGTCCACAACCTTGGGAGTCATATCATGGAAACGCTGTCCATCGAATTTAGAAATCGTTTTTTTACTCAGCAGCCACAGATAGCCCTCTTTATCTTGAACGATAGACCTCACAGAGTTATCGACAATTCCATCTCGAATGGAAAACACCCTAAAATCAGGATAATTGACCTGTGCCATCACGTCTAGGTTATATGAGCTGAGGAACAGTATCACTGCTATGACGTGAATTCTACATAGGATCATATCAAACATTCCTTTCAAATTAAGCACTCAAAAAAGCACTCCAAAGCTCCAAAAGATCATTTAATCAGGTTTTTCAACCCCTTAGGAGGCGGTAGCCGAAAGCCCAGGTGCAACCTAAAATTGTTGCTACCACGCTCGATATGCGACTCATGATCCTCTTGACCACCACCCGAGATTCCAAATAATGACATCCCTGCAAACCACTTGAGTCCATTGTACCCAAATGCTGCTCTTGCGAGCGCAAATGGCGTTGAATCCACATCTCGGCTAGTAGGCAGATCATCTCTTTCGGGTATATGCTCAAACACAGGACCTGCGCCGATGGCCAAGGTAGCGGAAACATAAAAATGCTTTAAAAAAATAAAGTTATAAGCATACCCTAGGGTAATACCCATGCTCACATATTGAACACCTCTAAAATCGGCTTCAGGGTCAAACTCATCTCTTAACGCAATAGGTACCAAAGTAGAGTCGGCATCCATCTTGTAAGTGTTAAAGTAAGCCCCAGCTAAAAACGATCCTGCACTCCTTCTTTGGATTTCATTAAAAGTAAAGGCATGTCGGTAGGAGAATTTTTTATGATTAAAGATGTAGAAGGACGATATATTGAAAGCACTGGTTATGATATCTGGTCTTATGGGATAGGAACCGGTCGAGTCGAAACCTGGGTCGTATAAGCTGGGATTACTACCATAATAGCCTTTGTACCGCTGATAACCGACATCAACTACAAACTTGTGCAGGAAGAGTGAAGATTGAAGATCAAACCTTCTGGTTCTGCCAAACACATCATTATCGTCATTTGCATTAGGTAAACTGAATGCTAAATCGAACCCCAACCATTTGTAGTTTATGCCAAACCCAAAGTTGACGCTTTCGTTCGGCTTGTAGGTTATCTTTTTTTTCGTCAATCCATCATGATGTTTGATTTCGTTGGATTTATTGAGTAAGAATAACTTAATGCTGAACTGATCCGACAAATCAATGATATTGTGGTTCTTTTCCCATCT
This sequence comes from Cyclobacteriaceae bacterium HetDA_MAG_MS6, assembly GCA_019192485.1. GTDB lineage: Bacteria > Bacteroidota > Bacteroidia > Cytophagales > Cyclobacteriaceae > MS6. The sequence goes on from JAHCMJ010000232.1 coordinate 1,435, forward strand.
GCGGACCTCTCTTTTAGATAAAGAGTCAGGAGGAGTCATTTGAGCGTTCCCCTCCCAGCAAGCAAGCAAAAGCAATAGCACATAGACTCTTTTCATCATTACCCTGAACTGGAGTTTTGAAAAAACAGCTTTAAATATACTAAGGAGTCAATGCTGCCAGCAAATCAACGCAATTAACTCCTGTTGAGCGATAGGATCTCACATTGATCACCTACATTCCCTGGAGCTTGGTCATTTATTGTAATGGTTCCAAGGATCATTTGATACATTGGTAAGCACCATACGCATCATGCCATAATTCCTTGCCACACAATACTTTCCCAGGAAGTATTTAGTAAAGTCAATGTGTAACTAATACTTTTCTTGTACCTGACAAAAATCATAGACTACCCTGCCATCAGTCAGACCGATGGCCCCTCACCGACGCTAAAATTGCCAAAAGCAAATAATCGCGTATGGAGGTCATCTTTTTACTTATTCTGATCAGCTTAATCGTGGCAGGAGCATTTCTTGGTGCGTTTATCTGGGCATCGCGATCGGGACAATTCGAAGACGACTACACACCATCTATACGTATTCTTTTCCCTGACGAAAAAGATCAAAACACCTAACACATGGACACAACTACCTTGGCTCCTGATGTGAAAGCCTCATCCTCTCCTTCGAGTGGCATGGAAACTTTTCATTACGACAATCAAACCGTACGCATGTTCATCATCGCAACTTCCATTTTTGGAATTGTCGGGATGAGCGTAGGTCTGTTAGTCGCTCTACAGTTCGTTTTTCCTGAACTCAACTTTGGCATTGCCTATACTACATTTGGCAGGATCCGACCCCTTCACACCAATGCAGTCATTTTTGCCTTTGTTGGAAATGGCATTTTTGCTGGTGTCTACTATTCCCTTCAGCGTCTCTGTAAGGCTCGTATGTTCAGTGACTTACTCAGTAAGATCCATTTCTGGGGATGGCAATTGATCATTCTGTCAGCTGCAATCACTCTACCACTGGGGATCACCACAAGTAAGGAGTATGCAGAGCTAGAATGGCCCATTGATATTGCCATTGCATTGATCTGGGTAGTCTTTGGACTAAACATGTTCATGACTATCATCAAGCGCAGAGAGAGACATTTGTACGTAGCCATCTGGTTTTACATCGCCACATTTGTGACAGTGGCAGTACTCCATATTGTCAATTCTTTTGAGCTGCCCGTCACGCTCTTAAAAAGTTATTCTTGGTACGCTGGGGTGCAAGATGCACTGGTCCAGTGGTGGTACGGTCACAATGCGGTAGCATTTTTCCTGACTACCCCATACCTGGGTCTCATGTACTATTTCATCCCCAAAGCCGCTAATAGGCCGGTCTATTCTTATAGGCTCTCTATTATCCACTTTTGGGCACTGATTTTTATTTACATATGGGCGGGACCTCACCATCTTCTTTACAATGCACTGCCGGATTGGGCTCAGTCTCTTGGTGTAGTGTTCTCATTGATGCTGATAGCTCCGTCCTGGGGGGGCATGCTCAACGGATTATTGACTTTGAGAGGCGCCTGGGATCGGGTCAGAGAAGATCCCATTCTTAAATTTATGGTAGTAGCTGTCACTTGCTACGGCATGGCCACATTCGAAGGGCCTATGCTCTCACTTAAAAATGTCAACGCCATTAGTCACTTCACAGATTGGACTATCGCTCATGTGCATATTGGAGGATTAGGATGGAATGGTTTCATGACATTTGGTATGCTTTACTATCTTATCCCCAGGCTATATGGTACCACTATTTTCAGTAAGAAACTAGCGAATACGCACTTCTGGATAGGCACTATCGGCATACTATTCTATGCTCTTCCGATGTATTGGGCTGGATGGACCCAAAGCATCATGTGGAAGCAATTCACCGAGGCGGGCTTACTAGCTTACCCTAATTTTCTAGAGACAGTCACGCAGCTGAAGCCCTTGTACGGACTTAGGGCTTTTGGTGGAGCACTCTATCTGGTAGGTGTATTTATCATGGTTTACAACCTGGTCAAAACAGCTTATCAAGGTAAATTCCAAAAAGAAACTACCGCTCAGTCTCCTGCACTCTCTCAGATCTATGTACCTGCCAAAACGGGGCATTGGCATAGAAGACTATTTGAATGGAAACCGGTAAGAATGCTGGTATGGAGCCTGATATTGATATTGATTGGTGGAATTGTCGAGATGGTCCCTACTTTCTTGATCAAATCCAACGTACCTACAATATCAAGCGTGAAACCCTATACACCTCTGGAGCTAGAAGGTCGTGATCTATACATCCGAGAGGGTTGCAACAACTGTCACTCCCAGATGATCAGACCTTTCAGATCGGAGACGGAGAGATACGGTGAATATGCAAAAGCCGGTGAATTTGTCTATGATCATCCGTTTTTGTGGGGGTCGAAGAGAACCGGACCTGATCTACTACGAGTAGGTGGCAAATACCCTAATAGCTGGCATTATCACCATATGCTGGACCCTACGTCCATGTCTCCTGGGTCAATTATGCCCCCCTATCCATGGATGTTTGAAGCAGACTTGAACACCACCAATACAAATGACAAGGTGCAAGCCATGAAGAAATTGGGTGTACCGTACAAGGATTTAAGTGAGGAGGCCATACTAAACCAGCTTCAATCTCAGTCACAAGAGATTGCTGAAGACCTGAAAGTATCTGGTATTGAGGTGAAAAGCGAAAAGGAAATCATTGCGCTGATTGCCTATCTGCAACGATTAGGAACTGATATAAGCAAAGTTGACCCTGAAGTAAAACCCTGAGAATTATGCTCAAATTCATCAAACATCATATGGAAACTATTGTGGGGATTGAGTTTTTTCCACTGTTTTCCTTCATCATATTCTTCTTATTCTTTCTCACCTTGATTGTGTGGGTGATCAAAGTAGATAAGAAAAAACTAAAGGACATTTCAAATCTTCCCCTGGACAACGACACTACACCATGACGAAACAACGATTACTTTCTATTCTTATTCTGGGATTGCTCCCGTTGGGAGGATTTGCTCAGGAGGCTCAAAAAGGATTCTTAGAAACCTATTACGTTGAGATCGCCATCACTTTGGCATTGACTGTGTGTGTACTTACACTAATCGCTTTAATTGTTGCCCTGCAAGCAGTAAGAGCTCTCATCAGACATAAGCAAGGTATTACTGAAGAAGAGCAGTCGGCATCGGTGATGGGATTCACTACTATCTGGTCAAAGATCAATGACCTCAAACCGATAGAAAAGGAATCTGACATTCTCACTGACCATGAATATGATGGCATTAGAGAACTAGATAATAACCTCCCACCCTGGTGGACCTGGATGTTTTACGCGACCATTGTATTCGGAGTCGTCTATTTGCTCAACTACCACGTCCTGGGTACTGGGGAACTACAAGAGCAAGAATATATAAGTGAAATGACTGCAGCGGAAGAACAAGTTGCAGCATACCAGGCCACTCAAGCTAACAACGTTGATGAGAACAGTGTAACATTCCTCGAAAGCGAAACTGCGCTCGCATCTGGAGGGGAGATTTTCGCCCAATACTGTGTAGCCTGTCATGGCGCTGAAGGTCAAGGTGGTGTTGGCCCTAATCTTACCGATGAATTTTGGATTCATGGAGGCAGCATGTCTGATATCTTCAAGACTATCAAATACGGTGTACCTCAGAAAGGAATGATCGCTTGGTCTAACCAATTGACTCCGGTACAGATGCAGGAAGTTTCCAGCTACATCTACACCATGTTCGGCACAACACCTCCGAATCCTAAAGAGCCACAAGGTGATAAATATGATCGAGTTGAAGCTGAAGAGAGCTCTGAGCCAGAAATAGCTTTGAACGAGTAATATTTTTAAAAGTGCAGGAGAACAAAAGTGCTAAAGACCCGAACTCAGTAGAAGACCTCTACCAAGAGGAAAAAGAGGCTTTCCGTGATGCTATCTCAACAGTAGATGAGGATGGAAAGCGCATTTGGGTTTATCCTAAAAAACCACATGGTAGATATACCAGATGGCGCAATATCGTAAGCACCGTACTCTTAGTTATCCTGTTTTCTGGTCCGCTTATCAAGATTAGCGGAGAGCCACTCCTCCTTCTCAATGTCTTCAATAGAAAATTTGTGATTTTCGGCCAGGTTTTTTGGCCTCAGGATTTTCATCTCTTTGCGCTCAGCTTGATCACTTTAGTCGTGTTCATCATCCTGTTCACCGCTGCTTATGGACGAATATTTTGTGGCTGGATATGTCCACAGACCATATTCATGGAAAATGTTTTTCGCAAAGTCGAGTATTGGATTGAGGGTGATTATATGGCACAAAAAAAGCTAAACAAGATGCCATGGAACCGAGACAAAATCTTAAAAAAAGGCACTAAACATTTTATTTTTCTGATCATCTCTTTTGTGATCATGCATACTTTCATCTCCTATCTGATTGGATTTGAAAATATGGTGGAAATTGTACAAAGCCCTCCCAGTGAAAACCTGTCAGGATTCATGGTTATGATAGGCTTTACAGCTGCTTTCTACGGTGTTTTTTCCCAATTCAGGGAGCAGGTCTGCACTACAGTTTGCCCTTACGGTCGGTTGCAAGGTGTCTTAATGGACAGAAACAGCCTTGTGGTGGCGTATGATCATGTACGAGGAGAACAAAGACAAAAGCTTAGAAAAGCAGAGGATCGTGATGCGGCAGATTTAGGAGACTGCATCGACTGCAAGCAGTGTGTTGTGGTCTGTCCTACTGGAATAGACATTAGAAATGGAACGCAGTTGGAATGCGTTAACTGTACAGCCTGTATAGACGCTTGCGACAACATCATGGATAGAGTCGGCTTCAAGCGAGGGCTTATTCGATACGCTTCCGAGTCCAATATCTCAGATCATCAACCCTTTAGATTTACCCCGCGCCTCAAGGCTTACTCTGCAGCCATGGTGCTACTCATTGGAGTGATGATCTCATTGCTGATATTAAGAACAGACATTGAGACCACTGTCTTGCGGACTCCTGGTTTGCTGTATCAGGAGAAAAGCGAAAGTTCCATTAGCAATTTGTACAACTATAAGGTCATCAACAAAACCAACCGCGAATTACCATTAGAACTAAGGCTTGAGAATAATCCTGGCAAGATTGAACTTGTCGGGGAACTGTCAACAGTAGCTAGTCAAGGTGTTACGGAAGGTGCTTTTTTTATCATTCTGAAGAGAAACGCTTTGAAGAAAATGTCCACCAAGTTGAAGGTTGGCATTTACTCTGACGGCAAGAAACTAGAGACAGTAAAGACCACTTTTTTAGGACCTTCAATATAAATGACTATGAACTGGGGACACGGCATTACAATCACATTCATCTTATTTGCAGCTTTTATGATCGCTTTGGTCAAGAAAAGCTTTGATCAACAAATAGACCTGGTTACTGAAAATTATTACGGAGAAGAGCTAGCTTATCAGTCTAGAATCAATGAAATCGAAAATGCTAGTAGCCAGTATTTCGTGGTAGAAAGTCGAGACGATCATATCAATATCCAACTAAACGGAGCGTCTAAAACCATAAGTGGGACACTTCACCTCTACAGGCCATCAGATTCCAGATTTGACAAGCACTTCACATTGTCCTTAACAGGCAATAGCCAAAACATCCCGACCAAGGGCATTCCTAATGGGTATTATATCCTTAAGCTAAGCTGGTCCATAGGAGATAAGAATTTTTATCAGGAAAAAGGCATTTTTCTGGGATGAGTTGGCTTGGCCTAACGATGGGGTTTGTTGGGAGTCTACATTGCTTAGGCATGTGCGGTCCAATCGCCATGGCATTGCCGTACAGAACAACCTCTCCCCAAGTCAAGCTATATAAAAATGCCACATTCACAATTGGTAGAATACTTTCCTATGCCGGTCTTGGAGCCATTTTCGGATTTCTGGGAGCTGGATTTGATGTCCTTAGTTTGCAAAAAACGATGTCTGCCACAGCAGGGCTAATGATATTACTATTTTTGACATATCCGATCCTTTTCAAAAAAGCTCAACTCGTGATCGATGGCTCAAGTCCCATCCAGGCTATCAAAAAGGTCTTTCAAAAACAGTTTAAATCTTCCACTCTACCTTCATTTTTTATTTTGGGATTGTTAAATGGACTGCTACCTTGTGGCATGGTTTACCTGGCCGTGGCCGGAGCCGTGGTTACTGCTAATATCTACGAGGG
>JAHCMJ010000233.1 GCA_019192485.1 Cyclobacteriaceae bacterium HetDA_MAG_MS6
GCCATGAGATTGTTGATGGTGGCAAATGCACAGCTTGACCGGCTGATCAACAACAAAGACTATCGCGAAAGATTAGTCTCTCCATCCAGGAAAGAGTTTGTTTTTGGTCAGAAACAACAAAAGGTGGAAGAACTAAAGAAGCTAAAAGCCGAAGTAGCCGATCTGCTTTATCATATCAAAGCCGAACTTGCTGATGATGGACAAACACTCAAGGACAAGTTACCCTACTCGTAAATGACAAAAACGCTACAACTGGTAGTCGGTACCGTAATAGCTGCTTGCTGTATATCAGGATGTCAAACCAATCCGAAATCATCGTTGGATGCTCTTCAGGATATCATGACGGGTCACTTCAGCAGTGAAGCCCAATCCAGGCAAGACTCTAACTTCTTTCACATTACGCTACACATGTATCCCATTTGGAAAGACAAAGACGGCAAATGGCTATACGTGGAGCAAGCATCCGCTACTCAGCAGGATAAGCCCTACCGCCAGCGTGTGTACCAATTGACTGAAGAGGATGGTGGCTTGCTGGTCAGCAAAGTATACAGCCTGGAAAACGAGGATAAGTTCGTAGGTAAATGGCAGTTTGAGGGATTTTTCGATCAATTCGATACCGGCATATTAAAAGAGAGAGAAGGCTGCGCCGTGTACCTCAAGAAAACGGACAAAGGTTTCGAAGGGGCCACCAAAGACAAGATGTGTACCAGTACCCTACGAGGTGCCAGCTGGGCTAGTTCTAAAGTAACCATCACCAAGGACCGCATCGTAAGCTGGGATCAGGGATTTGATGCGGATGATAATCAGGTATGGGGTGCGACCTCAGGTGGCTATGTATTTGATCGCATTGAATAATCCTGGCGAAAATCGTTTCTAGAGAAAAAAGGGATCATCATACGATGACCCCTCAGGCAGATAGCCGACGTCACCACTCACTATAAACCACAATACCGCCCTGCCAGATAGATGATTTCATTGGGTGAGTTTTGGCCAATTTTGAGTTTCAGATCCTGACGAGAAGATTCATCGATTCTGGCATATTCCAATTTGCAATCGGCATAGGACCATGCCTTATCCATTTTTACTTTTATCGCTTTGGCCTCGTCATTCTTACTCTGAGCTTTCAGCGCATGATATAGTCCATTCAAAGCAAAACCGTTTCTAGGAAATGTACTCAAATCTTCTCTAAAGGCTTTTTCAGCTTTTTTGAATTCACCCGCCCGGATATACATGTCGCCCAGTGGATGCCTCACTGAAAAAAACCAGTCTGGCGGTTCATTGTAATTGAGATGGTCTTCGATGTCAATCGCCGTCAGATAGTGTTTCTCTGCAATGATCCATTTTTTCTCCTTGACCGCGATCTCAGCCGCCAGTATTTCTACTGCTAGCTCTACTACATCAGCCGCTGTATTGATTTCCCAGATCGGGATAGCCCTCACTTCTTCATCAGCAGCAAGTTTTTGAAGCTTAGCCAGCTCTTCTTTCGCAAAATACATTCGGCCCTTGTTGGCATAAGCCATGCCCTTGGCGTAGTGCCAAATGGCAACAGGATATTTGTATTGCGGATCAGGTGCATTCAGGGCCAGTATCTTCTCCCACTGAGCAAACTTGACCAGTACATTGTAAGGTACCGTAATATAATGCTGCACAGTCTCGTACCCTTCCTTTCCAAGGTACTGCCTATCGATGACGTCGGCCATGGTAAAAGCGGCTTCGATGGATCGAGCTCCCCGACCCTCCAAAGCCGCTGTAGCCGCCAAAAAATGATAGTTATGTGGGTAATACAATTGGGGATAGACTCCCTTCACCTTGCATTGAGCTATGTAAGCACTGTCTACCTTTACTGCTTGCTCATTGGCCAGCGAACCCAGGTGATAGTCTCCGGTATTGATATACACATGTGAAGGCATGTGAACGAGGTGACCTGAACCTGGCACTAGCCACGCCAGCTTCTCTGCACTTTTATAAGCTTTTTCCGGATTCGTCGAAGCCTCGGTGGCATGAATGTACAGGTGATTAGCCAATGGATGATCCTCATCGGTATTCATTGCTTCCTCAAGCAAGCGTACAATCTCTGGTGTCCAGGGCTTGGCAGCCCCACCTTTCTTTTCATAGAGATCCCAGGCATGCAGGTTCATTATAGACTCTGCATACAAGACAGTAATCTCCGGATGTTTTGGAAATTTCTCATAGGCCAGGGCTAATGCTTCGGAAAAAGCCTCCTCCTTTGCCTCACTTGCGTCGGCAGGAAACTTTACGCGTATAGCATCTATCAACGCCACCTCCCAGTCTTTCAGATTCTGCTTCAGAGATTTGGCTTTCTCGACTGCCCATAGCACTTCGGCTCGATCTTCCGCACTCATACCAGCATTATAATTAGGGCCCAAAACATATGCCAGCCCCCAATACCCCATAGCAATAGTACTATCTAGTCTGATCGCCTCGCGAAAAGACCTTGACGCTTCTCCATGATTAAATCCGAAGGACATGACCATCCCTTGTGTGAAAAACTTGTTGGCTGCTTCAGATACGGTGGTAACTTCCCATTGGTAGTCACCCAGGTTGTCAAATAATGGCGCTTGGTACTGCTGCGGCTTTTCAGCTAAGCCTATGGTAATGGCCACGCCAACTACCATGCCCGTACCAAGCAAAACTCTTTGCACAGCTGTCTTCTTTAAAAATCGTTTTATCATGACTATAAAAATTTTATGCAGCAAAGGTCTAAGGCGTGCTGAAGAGAAGGAAGTCGCAACGATGGACGATAGGTGTACACCTGATTCAAACCAGGTGAACATGAGGTAGACAATGTGCGGCTAACGTGCTAGTTCATTCAAAAAATCATTCAGGTTTTCTTCCTGAGAGAGTCCTAATTTTTTCTTCAAGCGGTACCTGGCCGTCTTCACGCTCTCGGCAGAAATCCCAAGGATATTGCCAATCTCCTTCATAGAAAAATTGAGCTTGATGAGTGCTGAAAGTCTCAGCTCGTAATTGGTGAGCGAGCCGTTCTTGTCCAACAGGTTATCAAAAAATTGCTGATGGAGGTTTTGGAATCGAAGATTAAAATCCTCCCAATCCTTGTCTACCTGCAGATGCCTGTCAATGATTTTAGTGAGGTTATTGAGGCGGTTGAGTAAAACCGGTTCGGCTATCTTCTTAGAGTGGTTGATCTCTGCATCAAGTTCTGCAAAAAGTTGATTTTTCTGCACAAAATTCAGGGCATAAGAGGTAAGTTCTTTGTTTTTGAACTCCAGCTCCCGCTCAAATCTTAGGGATTCTTCCTCGGCTTTTTCAGCTTTACGTCTATTAAGTAGTCTAAGTCTATTAATCACCAGATAGCCTACAAGTACGATCATCAGTAATACGACGATCACACTGAGGGTCAGTAATCTATCAAACCTTGACCTGGCCTCTAGCAATTGTATTTCGCGCGATTGCTCCGCTAGCCGCTTCTCCTTCTCAGCCGTGGCTATCTGCGTTTCCAGCGCAACCATATTGTTCATGATCTGCTCATTGTACAGGCTATCACTCAGACTCACATATTGCTCGAAATAGTAGAGGGACTTCCTCCGATTTCCTCTGATTTGATAGATTCGGCGTAGATCATCAAATAGTTCTTTTAGCCATTTATTAGAACCTATAGCCGTCGCAATTTCTACCCCTAGGAGCAGGAGTTCTTCCGCTTTATTGAGTCGACCCAACTGAATATGCACATCAGCAAGGTTTTCGTAATTCTTGGCTAACCCTTCCAGGTCATTGACTTGGACGCCTAGCTCAATAGACCTATTGAACATAGTGATAGCCTTACCCCAATCACGCTGTTTTGACCGTAGTAAGCCTATCCTGTTATAGACTTCTGACTGACCGTAGATAAAATCCATCCGTTGATGAATAGCAAGAGCCCGGTCAAAGTAGTACGCAGCAGAGTCTAATTGATTCAGGTTAATGTAGGCAGTTCCTATTTTAGTGTAGGTAGTACCTATCCTGCTACGCTCATCCATACTGACAAACCAACGCAAAGCTTCCATGTACATCTCCTTGGCTTTGGAAAAATTGCTGGTGGCCGCATACACTAAGCCAATGTTCATGGTCACGTTGGCCTGACCAAGCTGATCTCCTTCCTGACTATACTTATCCAGGGATTTGAGTAGGTATTTTAGGGCATCATCATAGTTGCCTTTGGCCCAGTACGCTACACCTATGACCCTGCAGGCAAATGCTTGCCCTCCGATACTATTGATAGATTCTGCCAATCCCTTTGCGCGCTGTCCATAGATCACAGATTGCACAGGATTGACGATCCAGTACTCATATCCTATGGTGTTGAGCAAGTCCACTTTACCCATGTCATCTGAAGGATACTGATCTAATACCTTGAGTAAAGAATCGATTTTCTGAGAGCCAATGAGCTCTCCTGCTAAAATGCTCAGGAATACAAAAAAGATACTTCTAAAAAGCATGTGTGGCGAGGTTTCGGCTACTTGAAGTTAAAAAAGATGGCTAACAAATTTGCCGTTTGGCGATTGGCTGGCAAATATAGGAATTTATCAAACTGCTTTTGTCAGTTAAACTTACATGAAGGACTAAGATGATGATTTGCAAAAACCGGTCGAATAGTGGAGATTAGTATTAAAAATTAGAAATCATGAAAAAACTCGCTTTTGTTACATTGACCATTTTAGCATTTTCCTTTAATACGATAGCTCAAGACTGGCCCGCTAACTCCAGTTATGTTTACTTCGGAGCAGATACGCTGGACCAAACGCAGGCCGGAAACTATGCACTACTTCAGAAAAAAGCTGATGGACTTACCTATTTAAACTCACCTAATCATATACGTTTCAGAATTAATAATCAGGAAAGAATGATCCTAACGTCGGCAGGACGAATAGGCATTGGAACAACTTCCCCAAATGCAAAACTTCATGTTTATGGGAATAGTGCTGGAGATGGGAACCCTTTAGCTTCATTAATGATTGGTCTTAATAATGGAACTGAAATTGAAGCCATTCAGGAAGGCAATGATCCAGATCGTCAAAGCATGTCATTTAGGGTAAAGGCAAGCCAAACTAATGCTGATCCCAATCAGGAAGCGATGAGAATTAAGTACAATGGATATGTGGGCATCGGAACAATTGACCCTAAATCACGCCTTTCGGTGAATGGGCAGATTAGAGCAACTGAAGTTAAAGTATTAGCTAATATAACGGTTCCGGACTATGTATTTGAGGAGGACTACAATCTGCGGTCTTTGGAGGAAACGAAAGATTACATCACCGAAAACAAGCACCTGCCGGAAATCCCTTCGGCCGCTGAAATCTCTAAAAATGGCATTGACCTTGGAGACATGAACATGCGATTGCTCAAAAAGATCGAAGAGCTTACGCTTTACCTGCTTGCCCAAAACGAAGAGTTAGCAGCTCATAAAATGCGTATCGAAGAACTCGAAAGGAAACTTACCGATTAGTCAGGATTGTGCTCCTGGGCGTACTCCTCTACCCGTTTCCAGTCTTCTTCATAAGCAGCCCTGATCTTTTGCAAATCATCATGGTCAATTAAGGGCTGATCATCCACCCATCGATCTGGCACGAGTGGAGCAGCATACATGATGAGGTGAAACAATGTCCACCATGGTCTGTATAGCAGCCAGTACTTAAACTTGTTGTGATAGCTCTTAGGCATTTCCGGTTTGTATCTTTGACAAAATGCCCGAACAAGTTTGAGTTGCTTTTCGGAGTAGGAAGTATGCACTCGTGTTAGAGAAACCTTTCGCGGACTATAGGTGGTACCTGTGAACAGGGATATTTTATCAAAAAAAGACCAGGCATTACCTTTCAGCTCGTCATGAAACAGAATGAGCGGTTTCTGTTGGCTACATTCTTCAATGATTTTCAACTTCGGGTAAAAATAGAGGTCGGTTTGTTTCCAAAAACCTTGGTCTTTTTCAAGATCAAAAAACTGCCGGAAATCATCGCTCCAGCCATTTTTCACATATCGACGGTATTGCGAAGCCACCCAGCTATCGTGTCTTCGGAATATGACAATGATGCGTGCCTGTGGATAGGTCTCTGTAAACCATCTTACCTCCCGCTCAAACTGACGATCAAACTCTCTCGAAACCAGGTACTTTTTATGATGTCCTTTCGCAATGATTTGCTTGCTCTTCTTGTACCTCACTGTCGGGATATACCGGATCCCCTCCAACTTGGGAAACACTCTTTTTTGCAGGTAAGTAGAAGCTACTTTACCCAATCCCACGTGAAAATATACCTCAGGCTCCCCTGTCATGCGCGCAAAATAAACCTATTTCCTAAAAGCCGTTCTCATCATGACTTCGGCTTAACTTAGTATCTTGCTAAAAACAAGTACCCAAATGGTTTCTAAGATCGCTTTCGCCCAAGACCTCTCACTCTCTCAGATAGTGTACGGTTGGATGAATACTAACCAATGGGAGTTGAGCAATAAAGGACTGCTGGAAAGAATCCAATATTGCCTGGATCTTGGCATAACCACTATGGATCATGCAGACATCTATGGCAGCTACACTTGTGAGTCATTGTTTGGTGATGCCATTGCCCTGGATCCCAGCGTTAGAGATCAGATGGAGATTATCACCAAGTGCGGTATTGCGCTGATATCAGATAATAGACCCGATCACAACCTCAAACATTACAATACCAGCTACGAACACATCATCCAGTCGGTAGAGACATCTTTAAAAAATCTAAGAACTGATCGGATAGATCTGCTGCTCATTCATCGTCCAGACCCCTACAATGATCCGTCCGAGACAGCCCGTGCATTTGATCAGCTCAAAAAGGATGGAAAAGCACTACACTTTGGCGTCTCCAACTTTTCGGTTCAGGATTTCAAAACCTTGCAGTCGTATCTGGATTACCCCCTTGTGACCAATCAGCTGGAAATTTCCATCACATGTCTGGATGCCTTTGATTCAGGAAATGTGGCTTTTGCGCAAGAAAAAAGAATGAAGCTGATGGCTTGGTCACCATTAGCTGGTGGTTCGATATTCACCTCTACCGATGATCAATCAACCCGACTCAGAGCGCTCCTGCGCAAGATCGGAGAAGAGACCGGCACACAAGAGATGGACAAGCTCATGTTGGCTTGGTTATTAGGGCACCCATCGGGTATTGTGCCCGTTATAGGCACAGGTAATCCACAAAGGATCATCAATGCGTCAGAGGCTACAGAAGTCAAACTTTCGCGACAGCAATGGTTTGATATTTGGAGTACAAGTAGAGGACATCGAGTACCTTGATTTTGTTAACATTAAATTAACATAGATAACTTTACATTAATTTGAGCAATTCATAAAATTGTAAGCATAATCAGCGTTCATCACGAAAGCAACAAGTGGTAAAAGGCAAAGTCAATTGGAGTCGAATTTTCATGATTTTGGAAATCGGCTTGTTTCTAGGTTTTCTTCTTTTTATTGTCCTGAACTACCATTAGTCCTTCAGAACTTGCATCCACGAGTCTTTTGAGACAGAAATACTGAAGATTATGTGCCCGACCCGTCGAAGCAGTAAATCCCCAGATCACTTCTGTATTACCCCCGAAGATATCCTCAACCAAATCACGCTTGGTATCTACGACTATGATACCATCCCATATCACTCG
>JAHCMJ010000234.1 GCA_019192485.1 Cyclobacteriaceae bacterium HetDA_MAG_MS6
ACAAATATCATGCGAATTATGAACGTATTGCCCGAGTAATGCAACGTAAGCAGTATAATGGTAACATAAGGACCACTTATCCAGTCCCTTTTCCTCTAGGCTCAGAACTCCAATCCAAATATCCTGAAGACTTTGAGCATGTTGTCATGTCGTCATGGGAGTGGGATTCTGTTTTGGGTGCCGGAAATAAAAGGTTTTTGAAAAATGGGATTTTTATGGATGTCGGAGCTCCCCAGATGCTTTCGTTAAAGATGCTGGAAGGCAAACAAGGAGGGCTTGACGATCCGAAAACTATTCTGCTTTCTGCTTCCTGTGCAAAGGCTTTATTTGGCGAGAAAAAGGCGCTGCATAAGACAGTATTGCTCGACAACGATTATAGCTTGGAGGTGGGAGGAGTTTATGCAGACCTGCCGGCAAATACGACTTTTTCTGATCTACAGTTTATTGCTCCATGGCAACTTTATATCTCAATGAGTCCGTGGATACAGAGGGAGAGGGATGAGAATTTATGGGACAATAACTCTCATCAACTATTTGTTCAAATAGCCCAAGGTCAAACCATGGGAGGCATCAGTCAAAAGATCAAGGATGTGAAAATCATGCACCTGAACGATCAACAGAAAAGTTATAAACCCGAGGTATTCCTTCATCCGATGAAAGACTGGCATCTGAGATCAAATTGGGAACAAGGAATAAAGGCTGGTGGCCCCATCCGGTATGTGTGGCTCTCGGCATTGGTTGGGCTAGCTGTTTTATTGCTGGCTTGTATCAACTTCATCAACATTGCTACAGCACAGTCTCAAACTCGAGCAAAGGAGGTCGGTATTAGGAAATCTGTTGGCGCTGCCAGGCAGCAGCAAGTGCAACAGTTTTTGACAGAAGCACTTCTCACTGTGACATTCGCTTATATGGTGGCTATTGCGATAGCCATGGCAACGCTGCCCTATTTTAATCGACTGGTGGGTCAGGATCTGTCTTTGCCCATTGACAATCCTTTGTTCTGGATGGGTGGTTTGATTGGCGTTTTAGCGATTGGTTTTTTGGCGGGAAGTTATCCGGCCTTTTACCTATCTTCATTTCAAGCAATCCAAGTACTCAAAGGTGCTCGCAGCATTGGTAAATCCACTTCTACTTTCAGACACAGTCTAGTCGTATTTCAATTTACAATTTCTATTGGGTTGATGATTGCCACCTGGGGCATTAGTCAGCAAATCCAGTTTTCTAAGGATCGCCCTTTGGGGTTTAATAAGACTCATACCCTGGCGATTATGATGCCATTGGAGTATGAGAGAAAGTACGACATATTGAAAAATGAACTTATGACTAGCGGAGTGGTTGCTGGAATCACGAAATCCAATAGTCTCTTGACAGATATTAATGCCACTGGAGGAGGATATGATTGGCTGGGCAAAGATCCATCATTCAAGACCAACTTTGTAATGGTGACTGTCACTCCGGACTATGGCAAGACCGTAGAATGGGAATTTAGCAGTGGGAGAGATTTTTCAGATGATATGCGAAGTGACGCTACTACTTGTATTCTCAATGAGGCTGCGGTCAAGTATATGGGAATAACTGAACCCATAGGAAAAACCATCAGTCAGTGGTCAGGTGACCTTAAGATTATTGGTATAGTGAAAGACATTGTCATGGAATCACCGTTTCAAAAAGTCCGACCTACTATCTATACTATTGATAGAGGGAATAATGCCAACTGGATAATACTTAGATTAGCCGAAGGGGTAAATTTTTCAGAGTCTTTAGAGAAAACCGGGAAGATTTTCGAGGCCGTGGCTCCAAGCGTCCCATTTGATTTTCACTTCACTAGTGAGGCACATGCCGCTAAATTCAGCTCCGAAGAACAAGTAGAGAAAGTATTCAGGCTCTTAGCCGTGATCGCTATTTTCATTAGTTGCCTGGGGCTCTATGGTTTGGTTTCATTTGTTGTGGAGCAGAGGACCAAGGAAATCAGCATTAGAAAGGTTCTGGGTGCCGGCATTAGGTCTATCTTGGTGTTGGTGACTTCGGATTTTGTGAAGCTTGTTTTGATGGCCATGGTCATTGCCATTCCCATTGGTTGGTATTTCCTAGTTAGATTTCTAGAGAGTTTTACCTATCGGGTGGAGATCTCATGGAGTATATTTATAATATCCGGAGTTGTCTCCATCTTGGTAGCGGTGCTTACAGTAAGCCATCATACGCTTAAAGTCACTTTTTCCAACCCTGTAGATTCCTTACGAAGCGAGTAGAATAGAAGGTTAACCCGCGATGTCATTTCTTTTACAACTTTTATACTAATCTATCCGTATTAGTTTTACAAATTATATAATAATGGGTAAGCAATTCTTAGGTGAGTTCGAGGAATTGGTATTGACCATGGTAATGATCATGCGAGATGATGCCTATGGCAACAATATTGTGAACGCAATAAAAGAACATCAAGATCGCGATGTCAACCTGAGTGCAGTACATATTACGCTCTATAGATTGGAGGAGAAAGGTTTTGTTAGGTCACACATGGGCGGGGCTACCCAGCAGCGCGGTGGCCGACGGAAAAGATACTTTCAGGTGACTAATGCCGGAATAGCTTTATTGCGTGAGATTAAGTCCTCACGGACTAAACTCTGGCAGTTGATTCCTCAGCTACAGTTTAGCACATGAATCAGGTCAGGCCACCTCGTTTTTTTGTGAAATTTCTGGGTTGGTATTGTAGGGATGCATTACAGGAAAGCATCCTCGGAGATCTTGAGGAGCAGTTTGATCAGGATATCGAGAAGTCAGGGATCAATGCTGCTAATAGACGCTTTGCGTGGAATGTCATCTGCTTTTTCAGACCCGGTATTATCAAATCGTTTGACATAGAACTTAACAAAACTATCTACATCAGTATGCTTATCAATTATCTAAAGTACTCGTTGAGGAATATTCAGAAACATAAAGGCTTCTCCGCCATCAATGCCTTGAGTCTTTCAATTGGTATAGCCGCCTGCCTTGTAATCTTTCTTTTCATACAGGATGAAGTCTCATTTGATAGCATGCACAGTAAGAATGTGTATCGACTGTGTGAAGTACAAAGTTTTCCAGGCACCAATACGCAGAAAGTAGCCCTGACTATGGCAGGCATGGGTCCAACAATGACTGAGCTTTTCCCGGAGGTTTCAGACTTTACACGTTTCTGGAACTACGGAAATCAATTGATCAAAGCAGGAGATAAAAATTTGGTGGTAGAAAAGGTAGTTGCCGTGGATACCAGCTTTTTCAATGTTTTTGATTTTCCACTTCGATATGGTGATCCGATAGGGGTCATCAACCAACCTTTTGATGCGGTGCTATCTGTGGAGACTGCTCTCAAGCTTTTCGGCAGAGAGGATGTAGTCGGAGAAGTATTTCGATCTGGTGATGAACAGTTTATGGTTAGAGGGGTGATGGAGGACGTGCCGGGCAATTCTCATTTACAGTTTGACATGGTCATTGCCATTTCGTCCTATACCAGGGACAATGAAAACTTTGATCGTCAATTTGGAAGCAACTACCTCAACACCTACCTGGTATTAAATGAAAATGTGGATTTGGCACAAATGGCTACCAAGTTTCCAGATTTTCTGTTGGAAAACTCGGGTCGTGAAGATATCACTGAACGCTACAAGCTATTTGTGCAGCCTTTGGATGAGGTACATCTCAGGTCTACGGATATAGAGCATGACTACAATAATCACCGGAAATTCAATGGTGAATACATCAGGATTTTTGTTTTAGTAGGCATTTTCATCCTTTTGATTGCTTCAGTCAACTTTATGAACTTGACCACTGCCAGAGCAAGTGGACGGGCAAAAGATGTAGGCGTTCGAAAATCGGTTGGAGCGGTTAGAGCCCAGGTTTTTAGTCAGTTTTTAGTTGAGTCAGCTTTTCTGGCATTTATGGCTTTCATCCTGGCCGTGTTACTTACCGTTATAGCCTTGCCATTTCTTAACGATCTTATCGATAGGCAATTGAGTTTGATAAGTTTTTTGGTGGACCCCTGGTTGCCTTTAGTGATAGTTGGGATGGTCTTGTTATTAGGGTTGCTGGCGGGACTTTACCCATCTGTTTACTTATCCTCCTTCAGGCCAGTAGTTGTACTTAAAGGGCTCAAGGTCTATGAGAAGAAATCAATATTTCGAAGTTCTTTGGTAGTCCTACAGTTTAGTCTGGCCCTGGGTATGATCGTGGGGACATTGGTGGTAGTCAGACAATTGATGTATATGAAAAATAAGGATATTGGCTTTAGCAAAGACCATATCCTATTGGTGAACCTGAATGAGCAGGCAAGTGAGCATTATGAGCAGATCAAAGATGAGTTGTTGAAGAAATCTACTGTAGTGGGAGTGACAGCTTCCGGCCAACGTCTGGGAAACAACTTTCATCAGTGGGGATTTAAAGTCAGAAAGGATACAGGTATAGTCAATGTTACGCCATCTAATGTGTTTGTTGATTACAACTACCTGGATATATACGAGATCAAACTCCTACAAGGCAGAACCTTTTCTAGAGACTATGCCACTGATGACGGATTGGCCTACATTATCAACGAATCCTTTGCCAAAGAACTTGGACTCGATGATCCAATAGGTCAAACAGCTGGGCATGGTTGGTATCCTGATGATTCCTTAGGATCTATAATAGGTGTCGTCGAAGATTTTAACTTCAATTCTCTTCATTACAAAGTCAATACACTTTCGATGGTGGTGCATAGTAGCTGGGGATATTCGGAAATGTCAGTCAAACTCAATGGGCAGAATATCCAACAGGGCATCAAAGATGTCGAAGAAGTTTACAACCAGTTTGTTACCGATTACCCTATCAAGTACGAATTTTTAGATGATCACTTTCAGCAACTTTATCGATCAGACGCTCAGATGGCTTCAGTAGTCACAATAATGGCCATTTTATCAATATCAGTTGGTTTTATGGGGTTGTTTGGACTGGCTTCCATTACCATTCAGCGGAGGGTTAAGGAAGTGGGAATTCGGAAGGTGATGGGGGCAACTGTGCCGGACTTGATGAGCTTATTGACCAAAAACTTTGTTGTTTTAGTGCTAATGTCTTTTGTGTTGGCTGTACCGATTACCTACATACTTTTGTCTCAGTGGTTGGAGAATTTTGCTTATCGGATTACCATTAGTCCTTTCACTTTCGTACTTGGAGGTGCTATGTCCTTGCTGGTAGCTTTAGTTACAGTAAGTTTTCACGTCATCAAGGCAGCCTACTCTAACCCCATAGAGTCTTTGAAGTACGAGTAGTTTCAAAGTGTATTTTACTAGAATATAAAAGTTTATATTATTAAAATATACGCTAAACCAGGAGGATGAATTCGTCAAAGACGGGAAAAACATTTTTTTGATACCAGCTTGGAAGTGGCTGGATTAGTCCCCATCCAGCATCCTACCTATGCCTCCAAGAATGGAACCTTCTCCCTTTGAGCTACCTCCAGTAGAGGGTGCGTGTTGAATGATTCGATCAGCTAGCCTGGAGAATGGAAGACTTTGTAAATAGACGGTACCAGTGCCTTGTAGGGTGGCCAGAAATAATCCCTCACCACCGAAAAACATGGACTTTAGTCCTCCTGCTCGTTGGATATCGTAGTCTATACCTTCGCTAAACCCAACAATACACCCGGTATCCACTCTTAGCGTCTCGCCATTGAGCTCACGTTTGATGATAGTGCCGCCGGCATGAAGAAAAGCCATGCCGTCGCCACTAAGCTTTTCAAGAATGAAACCTTCTCCTCCGAAGAAACCGGCACCTAGCTTTCGTGAAAAGGCAATGTCTACCTTGGTGCCCAGAGCAGCGCAGAGGAAGGCATCTTTCTGACAAAAGATCTGGCCACCTACTTCGTTCAAATCCACAGGAATGATTTTGCCGGGATAAGGTGATGCAAATGCCACCTTTCTCTTGGAGCCACCAAGATTGGTGAAATGAGTCATAAAGATAGATTCCCCTGTTAATGCTCGTTTCCCAACATCCAGTAGTTTTCCAAATATACCCTTATCAGGGTTAGAGCCATCCCCCATTTTGGCTTCGAACTGAATGTCCTCTTCCATCCAGTTCATTGCTCCTGCCTCGGCAATTACAGTTTCCTGAGGGTCCAGTTCTACCTCTACCATTTGCATGTCGTCTCCATGCAATTGATAATCTATTTCGTGCGATCTCATATCCAATTTTTAGTTTTCAATAGGTTTTCTATGTGTGCGTAGTGGTGTCTGCAATGCCAGTCATACAGCCCAATATTTAACTTTAAAGATACCTCTTTATGCGTTTCAGGATGAATAAACACGCGATTTAATTGCGCCTCATCCAGAGATTCCAAAAGGTAAGTCCATTTGGCGTGTAGAGCGTTTAGAAAGTCCAGGCCAATGCTGATAGGCGCCTCTAAAGTATCGTGGAGTTCTGCCCAGGCAGCTTCATCGTAAGCTTTAATTATTGGTTTGTCTTCAGTCAAAGTCCATTTGAATCGAATGTAAGAATTAAGGTGGCTGTCTCCTACATGATGTACAACCTGCCTGATCGTCCATCCTTTTGGTCGGTAGGGGGTGTTCAACTGTTCTTCGCTTAGTCCCTCGATCAAGCCTCTCAGTTGTTGAGGAAAGGTGCGAATCGTTGTGATCCACATATTCATGATGGATGGTGTGATTAACCTGGGCTTTGTGAATTTACCTATAGGATACTTGAGTTTTTCCAATTCCTTATTCATGGTATCAAAATAGATAATTCGTTTGAATTGACCTTTCTTATTCTAAGAGATTTTATAGCTTAGTTCGCATGAATCGAGCTATGAAGATTTTGAAAATTGCAGCTATAATATTGTTGGTATTGTCTGCTATGGTTTTTGCAATGGTAAAAATCGTCTCGGAGCCCTTGCCAACGGGTGAGCATGGTGAGGAAGCCGAAGCTTTGGCGGATAAAATGCTGGCTGCCATCAATTATGAGGGATTTCAGCAATTAACGGAGTTGCGATGGTCTTTTCCCCGCAGACACCATTTTGTTTGGAACAAGCAAGAGAATAT
Source organism: Cyclobacteriaceae bacterium HetDA_MAG_MS6 (assembly GCA_019192485.1). Taxonomy (GTDB): domain Bacteria; phylum Bacteroidota; class Bacteroidia; order Cytophagales; family Cyclobacteriaceae; genus MS6. The sequence continues at coordinate 7,044 of JAHCMJ010000234.1, forward strand.
CGTCAATGTACAATGGGATGATTATGAGGTGAACTTCTCCCCCCAGACGATGTCTGGGACGGCCCTTAATAATGGGGAGCCTCTGACTAGTGAAGCTAAATCTGAGGCCATCCAAAAGGCCTGGTCTCTCTTTGCCAACGATTCTTTCTGGCTTTGTGCCCCATTCAAAATCAGAGACCCAGGCACGATCAGGTCGCTGGTAGAAAGTGATCGGGGCCCGGCGCTGCTGGTCACCTATTCATCTGGTGGGGTGACTCCTGGGGATAGTTATCTATGGTTGTTAGATGCTGACGGACTACCAGTAGCCTGGAAGATGTGGGTTGGCATTATACCTATTGGTGGAATGGAGTTTTCATGGGAGGGCTGGCAGGAGTTTAATGGCGTTCGCTTTGCCCCGCTTCATAATGGTCCTGGACCTGTCAGTATTGATCTCAGGAACCTGGAAATTCACTAACTTGCCATAGTGGCAGGACACATTTTCACTAAGAATATCATCGTGCGCAAAGCTGACCTGGATGAACAGGGACATG
>JAHCMJ010000235.1 GCA_019192485.1 Cyclobacteriaceae bacterium HetDA_MAG_MS6
GATAAATGACCGTGCCAAAAAAGCTCATTTCTATACTGGTACGTCACGTCGAACCAGAGCGCAGAGTAGGGAGACGTCTCCTGAAAGAGGTGTAATTATCCTCCTTCTAATGAGACTTCTCCTCCCGTCGAAGTGACGTTAAAGGATCAATCCCACAGTACAGTTTAAGCCACGTTTACAAGCTATCATTGTGCAATGGAGAAAGGAGGTGCTGTATACATCATGACCAACCGACATCACGCTGTATACTATACTGGGGTGACTTCAAACCTCTTTTCCAGAGTGCAGGAGCATAAAGACAAGGTATATCCCAAAAGTTTTACAGCCAAGTACAATGCTGACAAGCTAGTATATTTTGAGCCTTTCCATTCAATAGAGGAAGCTATTCAAAGAGAAAAACAGATTAAGAAATATCGGAGAGAAAAGAAACTGGCCTTAATTAAGGCAATGAACCCAACATGGAAAGACTTGTATGAGGAGGTTGCACAATGGTGAGTTCATCTCAACAGCAGTACGTCATGTCGAACCGAAGCTTAGCGGAGGGAGACATCTCCAAAAAAGAAGTGCAATCACCTTACCTCAAGGGGACTTCTCCTCCCTGTGGTCGTCGAAGTGACGTTAGATATTGAGGATCAGAAGCCTGTGAAAGGTGCTAAAAAGCCTTGATAAACCGGTTTGCACTGCTAAGGAGTCATTCCCCTCTTTAGCAACGTCATGTCGAACCGAAGCTTAGCGGAGGGAGACATCTACTTCTTTGGTAAGATGCTCCGGCGATCGCGTCCTACTTGTAAGTCTGTCATGATAAATCGAATCCACTCTTATGCCGAGGAGACTTCTCCTCGCCTATGGTCGTCGAAGTGACGTTAGCAATCGAGATGTTGATTTACACCATTGAAGGAACCTTATTGTTCATTGCTCATAGGGACTTCGCATTCGTCGAGGTGTTGGGAATCAAATATCAATTTGGTTTTTCACCAAGCTATAATAGAGGCCTTTGATCTCGACGAGTTCTTCATGGGTGCCTTTTTCGGCAATTTTTCCTTTGTCCAATACGATTATTTGATCGGCGTTTAGTACCGTACTCAATCTATGAGCAACGATAAGCAACGTTTTACCATGCATCTCTTTTTTTATGTTGGCCATGATCGAGCTCTCATTTTTCGTATCAAGGCTACTAGTGGCCTCATCTAAAAAGCAATAGTCAGGTTTTTTGTAGAGCATTCTGGCAATCAGTATTCTTTGTTTTTGTCCCTGGCTCAGTGGGAGAAATTCTTTTCCGATTTTGGTTTGATAACCCAAGGGAAGGTTTTCTACAAACTCCTGAATATTGGCTTGTTCACAACACTTTCTCAATTCCTGAAAATTAGGAAAAGGGTCATTAACAGCCAAGTTTCTGATAACCGTGTCGTTGAAAATTGCTCCGTCCTGCATAACACTTCCGCAGACATTTCTCCAGTCTCTGGCTTTTATATGGTCAAGTTCTATGTTTCCCACCTTTATATGACCACTTTCTGGTTGATAAAGCTTTAGCAGCAGTTTTACAAGCGTGGTTTTTCCACTTCCGCTTACTCCGACAATAGCGGTAGTCTTACCCTGAGGGATTGCAAAAGAAATATTATGAATGATAGGGTCTGAGGACTTGCCCTCGTATCGAAAGGTGACATTTTGTAATTTCAAGCTGCCGTTTTCTGGCATTTTATCAGCATATAGTTTTTTAGGGTCCTCTTCTCCCTCTTTATCTGTCACTTCATCGAGTCGCTCCAGGCTGATCCTCACATCCTGAATTGATTGTATAAGACCGACAAATGTACTAAAAGGCTGCTGAAGTTGACCAATCATATATTGGATTGCTACCATCATTCCTAGAGTCATTTCCCCTTGGATGACAAACATCGCGGCTAAGTAGGACATTGTAATATTTTTGCTTTGATTGATCAAAAGGGCTCCTAAGGACTGTAATTGTCCAATTTTTAATCCTTTTATTCGCCATTTGTAGATGCTTGCCTGTATGTTTTCCCACTCCCATCTTTTCTCTTTTTCTATGTTATTGAGCTTGATATCCTGAATGTTGTCAATCAAGGCTATTTGATTACTTCTAGCTTTTGACGATTTTTCAAAACCTTCATAATCTAGTTGTCGGCGTTTTTTCAGGAAAGCAATTACCCAAAGCGTATAAAGCGTATTGCCAATCAGGAACACCAGAAGGATGGTCTTGCTATAGAAAAGCATAATTGCACCATATATGACTAGGTTGATAACTGAAAACAGAATAGTCAATGGCGAACCAGTGATAAAAGACAATACTCTGCTGTTATCATTCATTCTTTGAAGAATGTCTCCAATACTTCGAGTATTGAAGAAAGAAATCGGAAGTCCCAGGAGTTTGATTAGGAAATCAGAGATCATGGAGATGCTCAATTTGGCACCTACATGTAGGGAGATCCAGCTTTGGATAAAACCAATAGCAGTCGAGATCAGGGTCAGGAGTAGCTGAGAAATGATGATCAGCTGGACGAAATTCAGGTTTTGGTTGTTGATACCGAAGTCTATGATAGACTGTGTGAGAAAAGGAAAGATAAGTTGAATGATCGTGCTGATTACCAACGTGAGGATTGTTTGAGATATTTCTTGTCGGTAGGGTATTAGGTATTTGAATAGGAAACTAAATCCATGTTGCTTCCGATCCTCTTCTTCAGCAAAGAATTGCGGTGTAGGTTCTAGCAACAAGGCGATTCCTTTGGTTTCATTGGCAATTCCACTGCACCAATGTTTTTGAATAGAGTCGAGATTTACGGTAATCTTTCCTTTCGACGGGTCAGCCAGGAGCAATTTTTCGCCTTTTCGACGGTACGCCACAACAAAGTGGTTTTCATTCCAGTGCAGAATGCATGGAAGGGGAGCATCCTTGTATAATTGGTCAACTGAGAGTTTTACTCCCTTGCTGCGAAGACCTATCTCATCTGCGCCGTCACTTAGACCTAGCAATGAAGAGCCATACTTATTGACATAGCATTTGTCTCTCAGCTTCTCTAGTGAGAAATGCTTACCATGGTATTTTGCTACCATTCTCAAACAAGTAGGACCACAGTCTTTTTGATCAAGCTGTTTAAAAAGTGGAAAATGCACAACGGATTACGTCTTTTAAAAAAATCCTGGCAATATTACTGTAAACCTTGGAAATCTATCGGACAAGGGATATTTTAACATCTGTAAAAATTTCAACTAAATTGATCAATCTATGAATTCACTAAAATTTGAAGAAATCAGCAAATCAGAAATGAGGAATGTGGTTGGAGGGCAAAAAAACCCTCCTGAGCCATCAGAAGCTAATCCTGGCGGCGATGTAGGTGGCGGTGGTTCTTTTATTAGAATTGCCAGAGACGCCTGGGCTGGAGCTTCCGGGGCTTCAACCGATGTAGCTACTGGAGGATCAGCGACTCCCTCCGTAATTGGTGAGACCGTTAGTATAGTTGGGGGTGCAGCAGAATGGTTTCTTGACAATGCTTATCAGGCTTGGGGAGCTTTAACGGGAGCCATTACTATTGGTGGAGGATTCGCCGATGATCAAGATTATTGTGAGGCTGGATTTACTGAGTTTTGCAATCCAGAAGGTTCCTAAAATTTGAGCATATTGAGAGCTGAAAGTTTCGGTTCTCAATGTGCTTTGGTCATTAAAATAATGATAAGGTCCCTAGAAGTCAGGAAGTTGTATAAACTGTGAATGACTATTGAAAACCATATTCCATATCTAAGCCTTGCGAAGCAAAATAGAAAACCAGAAATAATCAAAGGTAAAACCATAACTAGAGTAACCATTAAGTTATTGTAGTCTGTATACAGTTTTGGAGCATGTCCACAAGTGAAAACGAAGGTCGAAATTAAAATTAAGTTTCTTCCCCTTTTGAAAACTTTCTGACCATTCCCTACGAGTAGGTAGCAGATAAGAAGACCTAAAGAAAGGATAATGTAAGATTCCAAATTCGCAAAGCCGAAAAATAAATAGTCTATTACTAGAAGCTGATTGAGTATAAATGCGCCGATGGCAATTCGTAAGTGATTTCTCTTTCCTGAAAGAGGTAACCTGTAAGCGAGTTCTTCAATGACTGGGATTGCCAAAAGTCTCATAAAAACTAATGTTGAAATAGGGTATTGGCGAATTGGGAAGGCCTTTAGCAAAGAAGGATTAATAAATGTTGACAAAATCATCACATAGCTAATGTTAAAAATGAGTAATACAGCCAGGTACATACAAGCTGTAGATGACATCTTCAAATAAGAATGAGAGCCGATCGCATTTTCACTGTTCTGGTAAAGGGATTCCAAATCAAATTTCATGGAGGAACTAAATTCTCTTCTACAAGCCTCAGCAATAAAAAACCTGAAGGTAAGTTATAGTGAACTTCCCTATGTCCGGTATCCTGTCAGAACTTTTTGGTTTGGGGTATTGCTGATAGTTGCTCCTGCTTACTTAGTCATGAACGCTATTTGGAAATCAGGGCAGGCGGTGGGAATCGGTTTGCAGAACTTTTTAGCAGTATTTAAAATACTCATGACCTATGGTCTGGTGATAGCCATGGGCATCTATTCCGTAGTCGTATCCCGAAGAGTTACGATCAAGCTGTCGATTTCGCATGGAAATGAGGTACACGAATTTGAGTTATCAAAGAAGCAGTTCAGGAAAGTTCTCAGGAAGTTTCCGGAATTACAGGAAAAGAATTGAGATATCTTGTTAATCACGCAATAATGCTGCTAAAAATGACTTTCTAGTTAAATTATCTTGTAGGATTCTGAGAAACTTTCCCCTGTAAATTTCTACAATTCTAGATTGAATCTAACATTGAACTAAAAGTTAATGTCCAAGTTAAGAAGTGGGATAGGATGGAAGAGTATCATTATTTTCATCATTGTTTTCGATTTCATCGAAATCTTCGTCAATAAATTCTTTTGGAGTCAATTTCCCGATCACATTAGCTTCCAGTGGCATCTGAACGGTTTCGTTACAAATATCTTGATAATATCTTTCCTGATAATATACAGAAGCAGTACAATAAAGGAGCTTAACCCTAACTTGTGGAATTGGAATTACAAGTATCTCGCGCTCATACCTGTGGTGCTATTGCTCTCCAGCTTTTTCGGATTTATTGGAGAACAGATTCACTCCACTGATTCAAGTAAGACCCCCATGCTTACTAGTCTTTTTGCTGCTAACTGGCATAGCTTGCTTGTTGCCCCATTGGTGGAAGAGTTTTTTTACAGAAAAGTCCTTTTGGACAACTTAAGGAAGAGGTATTCCAACTGGTTATTTATCATTCCTCTGGCCTCGGTGTCTTTTATATTAGCACATTTCACCTATTTTGATGGGCCATGGGAGTTGGGCATCCTGAAAGCTAGTATGTTGTTTATTGTGGGTTGTTTGCTGGGATGGACATATTTGAAGAGTGATAGTTATGTGACGGTCGTGATATTGCATGCATGTAATAATCTTTACATTGCCATTTATGGATAGATTTCAAGAGCTTAAAATAACCAGGCTATGAGCTTCGAAGTAAGGTAGAAATACTTTTTGAGTTGAAAATTTTGAATCAACAATGAGACCTCTGCCATATTTATTAGCATTCTTGTTCATAACCGGTTGCCAATCCATATGGCGGCCCGGATTATCTGCTCTCGATTTGAAGGAGGATATGAGTGATGTTGTGACGCTGGTTAATTTAAAACACCTGAAAAGAGTACAGATCGCAAACCTTCTACAGGAGATCAGCGCACAAAAACCTAGGGCCATTGGGATCAATGCTCAATTTACGCACACTAAAGATCCGAAAGGAGACAGTTTGCTGACATTGGCTTTGGCAACTCATGGCGTGCACACTGTTGCCATTGCGGACTCCATACAAGGGGACAGCATAGTGAGGCAAATACTTCCGTGGAATGCCCTATATCTTTCCATGCCACCTAGTCACAACAATTACTATTCACTGGTGCTTCCGCCGTTCGAGATGATGCAATCCTTTATTCCATTCCTGAGAAAAGAAGATACTGTTTCCTACCACATTGCTTATTCGCTTGCCTCGAGTTTCGCACCTGATCAGGCTCGTAACTTTACTGATAAAGCATTACGTTATATCAGGATGAATCAAAAGTTTGATATACCTATTGTATTCAGCAGAACAGCGGATCTCTACCTGACACTTAGTCCCGCAGAAGTAGGCTCTCAATCATCGAAATACATAAAAGACCGTATCGTCATCTTAGGATACCTAGGTCCTGAAGACGAAGATAAAAAATTCACTCCTCTCCGGTATACAATGGAAAATGTAAGTGGGTCAGACACCTACGTTACAGTAATTACTGCAAATATTGTAGAGCAAATACTTGACGGGAGGATCGATCCTGATTAGATAATGAAATCCGGTGTGCCACAAAAATTCGAGGGAATCAGATGGCCAATATTAGCGGCGTTATTTGCTTTCAATGAGGTTATCTGGTACTTTGCCCTGGAAATGGAGTTCTGGCTATTGCTCCCTTTGCCCTCCGAAGTCCTTTGGGTCGTGCAAAGTATGAGCTTTCACATATCTCTGTTTGGATTATTATTTCTGACGAAGCCATCGGCCATCTATTCACTGACAGGCTTGTCTCGTTTCGAGTTCTATTCGATCCGGCCATTCATTGCCATTATATTGGTCAATGTAGCCTTTGTGCTCATCAATGGATTTATCTCGTTTTATTTACTAGGCACTTTATCCGTATCTAAACAGCCTTCTATGCTGACAGCAGGTAGTGCGCTGGTTGTTGCGCCCGTGTTTGAGGAGTTCTTTTATAGAAAATACATAATTGACAATCTGGAGGGGACATCGAACAGGAGATTTACCTATATCTTGTCCGTGGTTTTGTTTACGTTAGTCCATTTACTTCCCAATCCTTTGAACCTGCCTCGTGTCATTGGCGCTTTGATAGGTGGGGTTATATTAGGCAGTGTCTATATGAAGTATAGAAGCTTGGTTTTCAATATAATTCTGCATGTCTTTTACAATGCGCTTGCATTTTTTGCTCCTTTATGGCTACGGCTGATGTTTGTAGACTATGCTTGGTTTTAAAAAAAACTTGAAGCATCTGGAAGAGTCAATCCAGGCGGCTTTGAAAAGAAGCGATTATGAGTTTTCATATCGGCAAAACTCCTATGTCCGGTATCCTGTCAGAACTTTTTGGTTTGGGGTATTGCTGATAGTTGCTCCTGCTTACTTAGTCATGAACGCTATTTGGAAATCAGGGCAGGCGGTGGGAATCGGTTTGCAGAACTTTTTAGCAGTATTTAAAATACTCATGACCTATGGTCTGGTGATAGCCATGGGCATCTATTCCGTAGTCGTATCCCGAAGAGTTACGATCAAGCTGTCGATTTCGCATGGAAATGAGGTACACGAATTTGAGTTATCAAAGAAGCAGTTCAGGAAAGTTCTCAGGAAGTTTCCGGAATTACAGGAAAAGAATTGAGATATCTTGTTAATCACGTAATATGATCATACCCCAATAGTTAGGACAGGTTTAGGGTTGTTTTAAGTTCCATGTTGG
>JAHCMJ010000236.1 GCA_019192485.1 Cyclobacteriaceae bacterium HetDA_MAG_MS6
ATTCCATTTATACTTGGTGCTTCGGTAAACCTTCCATCTCTACTGACAAAACTTGACGATGCCGAAGGTGCACTTCTTGATTTCAGCCAAGAGCCTTTTTTCGATGAGACGTTCTTTTCTTGTGAGGGTGGAGTTGTTGATATCAACCCTGCTTCAGGTGCTCAATTTGAATTTTACAGTGACAGGGCAGGAAGCCAACTCATCGGAAGTGGAGATAGCTTACAAATAGGTCCATTAGATAGTGACACTGTGATCTACATCTCCAATATCGATGATGGATACAACCAGACGATCAGAGCTGTAAGTGTTGAGATTCTAGAGGAGATTGCATCATTTGAACTTTCCTTAGACACGTTGTACCTCGGAGACGAACCGGTGAATAAGGTAGAGTTTGAAGATAAGAGTTTCGCTCCTCTGTCCTGGTACTGGGACTTTGGCAACGGCTCAGAGGCTAGCGTCCAACATCCGACGATGATATATAATACGGCTGGCACTTACACCATATCCCTCACAGTCCAAAATGCTCAAGGTTGTGAGGATACAGAAAGCAAAACGCTATTAGTTGCAGAGCGACCTTTACAACCTGATTTTCAAAACTTCTCCATTTGCTGGGGAGAGCTAGTATCATTTGAAACCACCAGCATGGATACTTTGCGTCAATATCAGTCAGCTTTTGGTGATGTAGTCATACAAGAAGGCACTCCTCTTATTGTAGGTCCGATTACTTCTGATACTTCCATTTTTCTGACCAACAGCTCAGGACCATTTGAAAGCAAGATCACCGTGGTGAATATTACGCTCCATTCTACTGACGCGTCGTTTCAATATACTCCAGCTATAGATTCGTCTGCTACCGATTATGCTTGGTTTACTCATGATAGTCCTCAGACTATCCAGACAGGCTGGTTTGTCAATGGAATTCAACAATCAACAGACGATACATTGACACTACTTGTTGATGAAAGTCAGTATACTATCAAGCTTGTTACTGAAAGTGCTACAGGATGCTTGGATAGCCTGGAGCAGGTCATTCGATTTTCGCCAAGCCCAACACCTCAAATACCTGATCTCAGTGTTTGCGAAAATGAAGCTGTAGTCATAAGCCCGTCCAATGGGACCTACTTTGGATTTTATCAGGACGAGGAATTGAGTGCATTGATCCAAAAGGGGTCTGCCGTAGAGATATCCAACATCACCTCTGATACCAGTTTGTTTATCGTGGGTTTGGATAGCATATTGCCCAGCCCACCTATTGCTGTGAATATTAACCTGGTCTCTTTCCACGCCAATATTCAGGCCCAGCCATCGACACTCCTACTTAACGAAAGAAGAGATGTAGTCTTCAATGTAAATATTGCTGCCCAAGAATACCGATGGTATATCGATGGCGCTATCAAGGCGACTATCGCAGAGCCGAGGTTTTTCTTCGACTCGGCAGGGACTCATGAGATTGTACTTGAGGCTTTTGATGAGCACAATTGCCAAAGCTTCGATACGCTAACGTATGAGGTGCTCGAAGAAGCGCCACTAGGATTTGGACACGATGACGAATGGAAGATATTTCCAAATCCTGTTACCGATGGAGTTGTTCACATCCAATCAAAATCTAAAATCCTCAAATTGGAATTCGTGGATATGGCTGGAAGGATAGTCCTTCAGAAAACACAGAATATAGTAGAATTTTCAGATGTTTCATCCTTATACAGAGGCACTTACCTCCTGCGATTGCAATTTGATTCTGGCGACCTATATACCCAAAAGATCGTTATTCAGTAGTTATGTAAGTATGGAAGCGCTACCAAAACCACTCAAAATCAAAATTGATCTTAGCAACACTCGATATCGATTTGTCGCTGCTTGAAAAGTGTTCTAGAAAAAATAGCATTTCCTGAAAACATTCAACCGAGCTCAAGTATTGCGAATCTTGCTTATCTTGACCTTGAGTCATAATAGGATCAGATATGAAATACTTCGCAATAATCAGTTTACTCGGCATGACCTTTTTAGGTTTTGGCCAGGTCGGCCAAGAATTTCCGTACATGGAGGGTGAGAGCCTCACGAATCAGGTCATCAATATTCCAAAAGATGTAGCTGGTAAATACACCTTAATAGGACTGGCTTATTCCAAAAAATCAGAGAATTATCTACAAACCTGGTTTGAGCCTACTTATAATCAGTTTATATACAAACCAGATAAACCCTCTCTTTTCGGAGGCAACTATGACGTGAATGTGTACTTCATTCCCATGTTTACCGGTGCTAAAAGACCGGCCTATAAGTCAGTCATGAAAAAGATTCAGAAGACTATTGACCCTAAACTTCAGCCACATGTATTATTCTACAAGGGCGAGTTAAAAAGTTATAAGAAAGCACTAAATTTTAAAGGAAAGGATGTTCCCTATTTCTTCGTATTAGATGAAAGTGGCAAAATTATTTATGCAACTTCCGGTCGGTACACGGACACCAAGATGCGAGAGATCACAGACAAAGTAGAAGACTCTTGGAACTAGCCTATCGATAAAAGCGGTTAAGTGATAAAGTGATTCATCTACCGGAATCAGAACTAAAGACTAACAGCTATGAGAGCGCTCATCGTATCATTACTGTTTTTGCAACCGATCATTAGCTCTGCGCAACAAATTCGATTGAATGGCACCACAATGGACCCAACTGGGCAAGCGCTAGGTTTCGTCCATATCGCCAATGTCAACGAAAACTACGGCACCACTTCAGCAGCTGACGGCCGATTCCGTATCCCTGCCAAGATTTCGGATACGATACAATTTTCATTCATTGGTTACCATATGCTAAACATGGTAGTGGATACAGATTTATTGACCAAAGAGCTCAAAATTGTAATGCAGCCTGACACCTTGGTACTAAAAACCATTTGGATCTATGCTAATAGAGAATATAAAGTGCCTAAAAGGTTTAAACCGCAGCCATTGCCTTTGTCAGAACTTGAGGCGGATGAAGATGATAAAGTGATTGAGACCGGTGATATCTTATTAGAGAAACGCGCTGCCCAAGGTGGAGAGATTCCTGTTTATGGCCCGGGAGTAGTTTTCTATGGACCATTCACGGCCTTATCAAAATCCGAAAAGGAAAAGAAGAAGTATGCCAAACTTACCGAAAAGGATAAGTCAACCAGTGCTTATCAACAATTTGTAGTGAGTGATGAGGTGCGAGATGAGTTTATGACATTGTTTTCTATCTCTGCCCGACAACTAGACAGTCTGCTCATTGCCTTCAACAGGGAATATACTGAAGCTCAGACCCTCTCCGATCAGGCCGCATTGAAAGGTATGCTGCTACACTACCTGACTGCTTCGAAAAAATAGTTTACATACGGTTGGTTCCCCAAAAACCAAATAGCCAGTTGCCGGGAGCATCTTCATCATCACTTCTGAAAAACTGATCAACAGCACTTACCATCTCTTCCCTACTCAACTGATCATCGCTATTTAAATCTAACCGGGTATAGCTCTTAGCGGAATACCTAATCTCAATGCGAAAAGCCATAAAAAGATCGATGTACTCATTGAGCGCAATATGTCCATCTTTATCTGTATCGAAAAAGTCAAAGATCTCTTCGGCCACTTTGATAACATACCGTTGATAAAATTCCTCCTCGCCATGGATCAATGCCTTATCCCCAAAATCTAGCCACTCCTGAAGCGTAGCTTTGTCTGGATCCTCCCATTTAGTAAACGACCTGAAATCGTTCCAGTTTTGCTCGATCCTACTGATACAGGCGTTGTATTCAGATGTACCATATCGGAATCCCCAAAGGATGGCCAAGTTTTCACCTACTGCGGTAAAATCCTCTTTTTCAAGAATACCATTCTTGTCAAAATCCAGGATATTGAAGTAGTGAGTTAGTTTTTGTTGTTGTAGATCAGATAACATGGTCCTGTTGGTGCCTTTTTTAGAAGCCTGCAATTTAACTAATCCTGCTGACTAAAAACCTTTTTCAATAATTCGGTCGCTCTTGCTCCCGGGTTTTTGCGAATATTCTTCTCTTCATTTTCTACCAGCAAAAACAAACCAGCAATGGCGCGTTGGGTTGCGTAGTCGTTGAGATCCGGGTTGACCTTATCCACAAAAGGAATTTTATTGTAAGAGTTTACGATATCCCCATAGTATTTAGTGGCTTGTGTTTTATCAAGGGCTCTTGCAATCACAGGTTTAAATTTTTCTGTGAGCTGAGCTGAGGTAGTCTTACGCAAATAATTGGTAGCGGCATTGTTTTCTCCTTTCAATATACTCCATGCATCGCTGATAGTCATTGAGGTAATAGCACTGATAAAAATAGGTTTAGCTTCTTTGGCTGCTTCTTCCGCACCACGATTTAAGGTTAGGATAAATCTGTCTACTTCCTTGTTGAGTCCTATACCTCGGAGTTTGTTTTCCACTTTTTTGACATCTGGAGGAAAAGGGATCTTGAGTTGAGGGTTTTTAAAGTACCCATCTACAGCTGATGCCTGATTGGCGCCTTTACTCGCACCTTGAGAAAGTGCTTCTTTTAATCCATTAGCTACATCACCAGCTGTCAGCTTATCATCCCCGACGTAGTCATTCAATACTTTCTGTGCCTGTTGGAGTTGAGCTGATGTGCAACTGTAGAGCACTACTAACAAAGCCAATATGGGTATTCTTGATATCATGTGTTTGTTTTTCTTTAATCCATTAAAGCTAAGTCAAATATCGTATAATTTTGGAGCATCAACGACGAGATTTAGCATGGCGATAACCGCTGAGATCATTACTATTGGAGATGAAATCCTCTACGGACAGACCTTGGATACCAACTCGCATTGGATTAGCTCAGCCCTAGATGCGATCAATATCAAGGTCTTTCAAAAAACTACCATTGGCGACACCAGAGATCACATCTTAACGGCTTTTCGCGAAGCTGAAAACAGAGCGAACATCATCCTGATCACCGGTGGCCTGGGACCGACCAAAGATGACCTGACCAAACCTCTTCTTGCCGAATACTTTGGTGTTCCACTCAGACTAAATGAAGAAGCCCTGGAGGAAATCACTTCTCTATTTGCCAGAGCGGGCCGCACTATGACCGATCCGAATAGGAAACAAGCGGAACTACCGGAAGGCTGTCTAAAGATCACAAATCGAATGGGCACTGCACCTGGTATGTGGATGGAACGAGATAATAGAGTTTTCATTTCAATGCCGGGGGTACCCTATGAGATGAAAAATATGATGCAGGAAGTGCTACTACCAAAGCTGGCAGCAAGATTTGGGCAAGGAGCTATATTTCATAAAATCGTCCGAACCGTCGGAGTCCCGGAGTCGCACTTAGCCAGCCTCATCAGTGACTGGGAAGATCAACTACCCGCTCACTTGAAGTTAGCTTACCTACCGAGCATGGGCCAGGTAAAGTTACGTTTGACAGGCTATGGTGACAATGAGCAAGTACTCAAACAGGAAGTACATGAAGCGATCAAGCAAGTGCTTCCTGTTATAAAAAAACATATATATGGTTATGATGAAGATGAACTAGAATCAGTAATTGGTCAATGGCTAAAACAACAAAACAAAACCCTAGGTACTGCTGAGAGCTGTACAGGTGGGCATCTGGCGGGTATGATCACCAGCGTACCAGGTAGCTCAGCTTATTACAAAGGGACGATTGTGTCATATGACAACGAAGTGAAAGAATCATTACTTGACGTGCCTGCGGAAATGATTGAAAAACATGGAGCCGTCAGTGAAGAAGTTGTAAAAACCATGGCCGAAAACGTCCGTAAGAAACTGAAAGTCGATGTTGGTTTAGCGACAAGTGGGATAGCTGGGCCGGACGGTGGGACGGTAGAGAAACCTGTAGGAACTATATGGATAGCTTATGCTGATGACAAGAAAACAATTGCCAAAAAACTAAACTTCACGAAAGATCGAAAACTCAATATTCAGTTTAGCGCCTTAGCAGCGCTAAATCTGTTTAGATTAAATTTTTTAAGCAATTGACAAAATATTGTATCTTTGAGAACCCCAAAAATGACACTTTAACAAATATTCTATGGCAACTGTAGAGATGATCATGCCTAAAATGGGCGAAAGCGTAATGGAAGGAACGATTCTTTCGTGGTTGAAGCAAGTTGGCGATGTTGTAGAAGAAGATGAATCAGTGTTAGAAGTCGCCACGGACAAAGTAGATACTGAAATCCCTGCGATACATGGCGGAACACTAAAAGAAATTTTAGCTCAAGAAGGAGATGTTGTTCAGGTGGGTCACCCTATCGCCGTTATCGAAACAGATAGCTCAGTCTCCCCAAATGATTCTGTCGAGCAAAAGGCAGCTGAAGAAGCTTCAAAACTACTCGAATCTGTAATAGCCGATCACTCCAGCTCAGCTCAGTCCGAGTCTCTATCGCCAAAGACATCAAGTGGCCGATTCTACTCGCCACTCGTTCGCAATATTGCCAAAGAAGAGCAAATAGCAGCTGAAGAACTTGACACCATCCCCGGCACTGGCAAGGAAGGCAGAGTCACTAAAAAGGATATCCTGGCTTATCTTGATAAAAGAAAGTCATTAGTGTCACCAGCACATACCAACGGCACCAGTGCACCGATCGCTGCTCCTACTCCTCTAACAGTAAGCGGTGAAGATGAGATTATAGAGATGGACAGGATGCGAAAGATGATCGCAGAGAGAATGTTGTCTTCTAAGCAAACTTCGCCACATGTAACCTCATTCGTAGAAGCTGATGTCTCCGATATGGTCAAGTGGCGCAATAAGATGAAACATACTTTTAAGGAGAGAGACGGTCAAAATCTGACATTTACACCCATTATCATCGAAGCTGTAGTCAAAGCCATCAAAGACTACCCTATGATCAACATTCAGGTAGACGGGGACAATATCATCAAAAAGGGAAAGATCAATATAGGGATGGCAGTAGCATTGCCTAGCGGCAACCTGATCGTCCCAGTCATTCACAACGCCGATCAACTTAATATCATTGGCCTGACAAAAAAAGTCAACGAACTAGCCAAGAAGGCACGTGAAAATAAACTCACGCCGGATGAATTGTCAGGTGGAACCTACACCATCTCTAATGTTGGCTCTTTTGGCAATGTGATGGGTACACCTATTCTTGTGCAACCTCAGGTAGGCATTTTAGCCTTAGGTGCGATCCAAAAAAAGCCTTCGGTCATAGAGACTCCGCAGGGTGATTTTATCGGTATCCGACACAAAATGTTTTTATCACACAGCTATGACCATCGTGTTGTTGATGGAGCACTTGGTGGTATGTTTGTCAGACGAGTGGCCGACTATCTCGAAAAGTTTGACACAGATCGAGTAGCATAAGCCATTGAATCTTATGTGGATATTCTGGCTTGGACGATAGGCTAACATGTAAGAGAAAGACTCCCAGGCGACCCTCATAAAATGTTTGTCTAACAGAAGTAGGAATCGTTTTCTTTCCTAGTAATATCCTCCTATCTTCGGGAAGATCAATTTGTAATCCGCTTGAAGTACATTATCTCATTATACCCGAACACCTTCACGCGACGAAAAATCAT
>JAHCMJ010000237.1 GCA_019192485.1 Cyclobacteriaceae bacterium HetDA_MAG_MS6
GATTGAGGTGTCTAGTACTACATAGTTTGCCATTCCCCTTTATGTTGCCCAACGTACAACTATCATCCGTAAGCCAGACTTTTTAAATTTCTATAAAAGTATCTCATCGCACCAGCCTTTGCAAATACCTCAGTGATCTTATGGATGATAGTATTTGTTGTGTGTATTATTCAAGCTCATATGGGATTAGAAAGCTATCGACATTTTTCTCCAAAACGTATTCAATATCCGTTTGTGAAACAAGCATTTCTAGTTTGGATTTCACATTCTCAGGAGTTAGGTCTTGAATGTAAATCTTCTTCAGCGCTTTCATTGATTCAATAATAGTATAGTCTACTTTCTTGTTAAAGCTGGGGAAGCTATAACCGCAGACAACTAAAACATCAGTTTCTTGGAACTCTTCATAAGCAAGATTTATAGATGTATTCTCTTCATCCCAACCGAAAAATAAAAATGAGTTCGAAGAATTATAAATGTTAGAAATTGATTGAACTAAATCTTCAAATGTTCTGGAGTTAATCAATTCACTCATTTCAAAGGATCGTTGTTCATTACAAGTTAGTCCCGCAATACCATTTAGATGAATTACTGGTGTTCGGTATTCTCTTGGATCAAAATCATCGCTATGACCATAAAAAGAATCCCCAAGTAAAAAGGGACATGGATATGACCCTAGCATTCCAAATACATCCTTGGTTGTAGAGTTACGATAGTTATCAGCAAAAGCAATTTCTAGTTGACTATCATAGTTCCAAGTAGCTATTCGGATGTTCTCTTTCATTGATAAGACTGATGGCCTCTCCTTGTGCAAAACGTGACTTAGCAATTTATTGTACCTGTCTTCTTTTCTTTCGAATTGTGAGAGTATGAAGTATGCAGAGAGTGTGTCTTTAAGTCTTCTGTACTCATTTGAAAGATCCACTTTTTTATAGGAATCATAAAAAACAGGAACCTCATGAGGTGTGATTATGTGCATGTGCAATTTCCTAGCGTATGTGTCCACAGTCTCGTGAGACTTAGATTTTTCACTAAGCCAATGTAAGTCTTCAATCAGCGAAATGTTACTCAACAAGTGAGTACAATTCTTCTCCAACCTGATTGCTAGTTTTGAAATTTGATCGTGAAGATTTTTATCTAATGGTAATGCGTTGTAACTAGCTCCAGCACCAAATAAATATGTGATATTACTCTGCATGCTTTTTACACATAACGCCAAACTAAAATGAGTATGCGCCCCAGTTGCTAGAGGTATTAAGATTTCTAGTTTGCGTTACTCTATCAATCTGCTCAGTTCGCATATTCATTTTAGTGCCTGTTATGATCTTTTATTTGTTTTTCAAGGCAGAAACCTCTTTTTGAAGTTGTTCGATTAACTCCTGCTGTGCCTGATTCTGATCTTGTTGAAACTTCAGTTCCTTATTCTGTTCGATGAGATAAAGCGTCAATTCTTCGATCTTCTGAAGTAGCTTAGTATCCATCTCTCCAAGATTGATTCCGTACTCTGTTACTTCTGCCTCACTTGGGATTTCTGGAAGGTGTCCTTTTTCATTTATGTGTACCTCTACTTCTTCCAGAGTTCGCAGTTTGTAATCGTTCTCAAATACAAAGTCAGACCAACCATTTAAATCAACTTTGACTTCCTTAGTATGGATAGTCCCGTTCACAGAGAGTTTGGAGTCAGGTGTGGTTGTTCCTATGCCTAAATTTCCATTGGCTAGCATAGTCATTTTAGTACTGGTATAGTTTGACCATTGGAAGAGAGGTCGGGTAGAAATAGTAGTTTGGGTTCCTGAATTATTTAATCTTGAATCAAAAACCATAAGAGCATTATTGCCATTATCTGCTGATGAGGAAGTTGAGGCAGTTAATCTCAAAGCCAACCTGTTATCAGATTCATGAAATCCAACTATTGACGGAATAAACTGCCCTCCAGCTCCAGTATTGTTTTGAATAGTCATGTAGTCATTGGAAGCATCAGTTACTTTAAATTTCACTAAATGTTCTCCTCCACTTACGGAATTAGCCATAATGTCAAGCGAACTTGAAGGATTAGCAACTCCTAAACCTAATTTACCATCGTTTGACAAAGACATTTTTGGAATGTAGTTACTATTCTCATAGTGCTTCCATTGAATATGATTTCCGTTGTACAATACTTGATAGTAATTAGCTCCATTTGCTTTGAATCTAAATCCTATATCGGGGAAACTTGTTCCCTCGAAGGCAAGAGCAATACCTTCGTTTTTATTCGTATTAGCCCGAGAATAAACAGAAATTGGTGCCCAGTATGAATTAGATCCAATTGAAAGCCTACCATTTTTGTAGTTATCTCCTGTATTGTTCCATTGAGATTGAGCAATAGCAGGAATTACCACCAATGTAGCCAGAATAGTAATTTGAATATTTTTCATTTTAAGTGAATTAAGTTCTGATGGAATTGATCATAACGTCCAGATATGGCGCTGTGGCCTCCGAGCTTGTTAAGTTCCAATAAAAGTAGCTTATCTGCCGGTGCATTCAAAGTATCAGATACGCACTGCGCCAATGAAGCCAATGAAGATGAAAAACTCCCACGAACAGGAGAGTGTAGAAAGCACTTCAGTTTCCTGGCGGCAGATAAGCGGGATATTTTGCAGACTCTTGGCAGGTCGCTAAGTAAGGCCATGCGACCATATCGTTTGTTAGCATCTTTTCCTTAATTCAGGAGTGTGGATAGTTCGCTTGGAAGTGATATTGTAATTGTTCCATCGTCGTTTTGTGTCCGTGGAAAGATTTGAAACTGGTTGTTATAGAACCAATAAAACTCAGTGTTAATATTCCCAGTATCCTCATTATAGAACTCTTCAACTGTTGGATAAATCGTTGTTACTAAATCAATGACGTTGGATTGGGAAATTGGATGAAGGAAAGCTGTTCCCTTGGTTGGAATCACTAACAAAGTTCCGAGTTCACTTACTGCAAAAGGAGTGTTTTGTTCAAGTTCAATTGTGAATGCAGAAGCAAAGTCCCCACTGAAAAGTGCAAAGACTTGAAACTGTTCGTTGTATTCATATTCCTTCACATCAATTTCTTCCAAGGAAAGATTGCTAAGGGCTATTTGAAAAAGTTTCTCAGTTGGTTGCTCCCATTCTGAGGCTCGGTCATTCCTGACGTAATGAAATTGATCTTCAAAATCCAGTACCAGAAATGTTAGGGTCTTGGGGAAATGTTCTGTTGTTACATATTCTTCGGAATTAGGAAGTAAATCGTTTGGCTTGATTAAAACTTTTAAGTATTTCGATGCGTGTTCTAAATCCTTATAAAGAAAATCATAAGCTTCGGATCTGTCCTGAAGCTTGTAAAAGTGCGAATAGATTTCTTCAGACCACTCATTTTGATCAAGTTGTGCAACTTTTCGAACCAAGTTGTCAAGATAGAAATGCTTGTCTTCTTCTTCTCCTTGATCAATAGTTATTTGCCCACCTACAATGTTTCTAACCTTAAATCCAAGTTCCTTCAAATGATGTAAACTTAGGTCTACCACCTTGTCAAATTCCTTTTGACTTAGAAAGCCTTCATACTCTTTAGGCACCTTGTTCTTACTTGATTTTTTGAATAGAGAGAAACCCATTGAGGACAAATAATTGATGCTAACGATCAGATATGGCGAGTGGCCATACCCTTTCTAAAAAGCTCTAAGCTAGTGAAACTGCCCAACCCCCGCAACATTACCCACAATGCACTGCGTTCTGAAAGTCAAAGTCCAGAAAGAAGGAAATGGCTAGAAGCACAAAAGCTAGCAGAATGGGCAGGGTCATGGTCAAGTGCACTGAAGTATCAGATAGGCAGTTTGGCCATTCGCTATATCGCTTGTTGGAGAGCGTTTATTTTCGGGTTACAATGTTTCAAGCAGCCTTTAAAGTTGAGCTGAGTTTCGAAGTTTGCAGTTCCGTTAGTTGACTTGAATGTTGATTAATTACCTGCCCAGCTGCCTCATGAAAGTTATGCCAACCGTCAGTTAGACCGTTTAGAAAAAGTCGTGAATCCTGCAGTTGTTCGGCTAATTTCTGGTTATTTGTAGTTCGCAGTTCAGCGATTACTTCATCCCAATTATTCCAAAATTCAGTACTCATGACATGCTAGAATTAAAATTCGGTACTTTGATCAACTGGTTCATGTACTTCTGGGTTGCCACATACATATCTAATATCTACAGGAATTCCTCTCGTAATTTCCTTGTAATAACTGCTGCTGACCTTCTTGCTTCCTTTGTATTTTACTCCAGCAAGTTCAAACTCGTAATTGAACCAGTTACCTCTGCTTTTAATTCTATAAACCTTAGTAATTAGACCGGTTATTTTCTTTGAGCAGTTATCCAGTTCAATTTGCTCTTGGTTGTAATTGCCCTGACCATAAATGAATAAAGAAATTAGAAAGACGGGCCAAAGAAGAAACCACCAATGCTTGCGAAATATGAACTTGTTGTCTTCTTGCTTTCGTCTTTTTCGTTTCCTCTGTTTCTTTTTTGACTTACCCACTTCTTAGATTGTGCAGTTCATGCTATCCAACGCCCAGATATGGCGCTGTGGCCTCCGAGCTTTATTAATTGCGATAAAAGTAGCTTATCTGCCGGTGTTCACAAAGTATCAAGTTCGCACTGCGCCATTCCAGATAAAAATCTCCCACGAACAGAGGGTGGTAGAAAGCATGTCGTTTCTCGGCGGTAGATAAGCGGGATGTTTTGCAGGTTCTTGGCCGGTGCCTAAGTAAGGCCATGCTCTATATCGTATGTTGGGCAGAGTATTTTATTCGTGTTGTTGCCATTCGCCGACGGAAAAGTAGGTTAAAATCCAATCGTCATCAACCAGTCCATAACCTTCTTTGTAAAGAACCCCGCTACTCATGTATTTCTTGACATACACACGATAGTCGTATCGGTGCTTTTCTTTAGTGAAATAGATGCTTTTACCCTCAACTTTTTCAATTGGCCGTTCGACAATGGTATCGTTCGGCTCTATTCGTTCATATGTTTGAAGCAAGCCTCCGCGGGTGTCATAAAAGGTTACTTTCCCTGTTAATGTTCCTTGGTCGTAAGTTGCTTCGATGTATTTCTTACCACTTGTATAGTATATGGTTAGTTCGCCATGCTTAAGCCCCGTATCATAGTTAGCGAACCAAAGTTCCCCGTTTGTGGACTCAATCCAAAGGCCGTGTTTAAAGCCCTGAACTTGGTTAAAATGCTTCATATAGTTCACCGATGTTAACTTCTTGAGTTCACCAACTGATTTGGCGATTTGATCTTGAAGTTGCTCGATTTGTTGTTCGTTCGACTGCCCAATGAGTTGAGTCGTACAGAAGGTTAGAAAAAGGATTGTGAGTATTCTCATGAGATTTTGCTATGCGGCTATTCTGCCCAACGATCAGCTATCGGGCATATGTCCCGCAGCTGGTGAATAGCACGAATGTAGTGAAATCTGCCGAAGCTCACAACGGTTCCAAATGGCACTGCGTTCTGAAAGTCAAAATCTCCTGCGAGCAAAAGCTGGTAGAAAGCACGACCTTTTCTCAGCGGCAGATATCATGGTCGAGTTGCACCGAAACCAGCCAGAATGCACTCAGACATATGCCTGATCAGCGTCTGTTACAGCCCGTTTACCTTTCAACCAGATAGCCAATTTCAGGGTTTTTCGTTCGATACAGCACTTTGTACTTTGAAGTATTCAGTTGCTGGTTCCGGTACAGAGTTTCGCGGTTAAATGTTCGCCCGTCAACCTGATATGTAAAGTTCACAACGGACAGAGTTTTGCTAATTGAGGAGCAGAGAGTTTCTGTGTATTCATGTTCGTCCGAAATATGAGGTCGGTCAAAGAAGACAACCATAGATTCGGGATCATCTTTCAGATACTTTATTTTGAATTGTTCGTTCGGCTGGATATGACTGAAAGGCTTACCTGTTCCTTTTGTTAGAGTTCGGCCGTCAACGGTATAAGAAACTTGAATCATGCGTTTACCACCTTCGTCAATAGTAGTTGCCACAGATTCAAGCCCTTTTTGTTTTACAGTCGCATCTTGATTTGCTCCAATTCGTCCAAGAAGGAAAATTCCGCCAATCATAGCAATTAGAATTGTTAAGGGTAAAACTCCCGACCAGACTTTCTTTTTGCTCATTATTCGTTCAGAAGATTATGGGCTGTAACGCCCAACTATCATCCGTAAGCTGGACTTTTCAAATTTATTTAAAAGTATCGGATAGCGCTAGTCTTTGCAAATAGCTCAGTTAGCTTATGGATGATAGTGTCTGTTGGGCATTCGTTGTTTATTGTTCCGTTATAGAAAACCAAGGGATATTCATTTTTCCGTTCATTAAGTATATGTTCACCGATTCGCCCACTTCAAGTCGGTTATATAGACTCTCAGATATGGTTACCTCTTCGTTCTCTATAACAGGACCCCAAGGTTCAAGTTCCACATAATAAGAAGTAGTTTTGCCAGTGCTTACCCTCATATCCAGCACTTCGCTTGAGTAAATCTCAGGTTGAGATTCGTCATAAATACAGTTGTAGTTGATAACTCCGCCATATGCATAGACAAAAACAAAAGCCAATATTGAAATTACTGTTACATAATCTGCTTTCTTTTTGAATTTGAGCTCAGTAGTTGTTGTAAACATGATTAGACAGGTTACAACCGTTACGGCAATTGCAGGCAACCAAAAGTTCGAATACTCTAGAATATCAAAATCCATGAAGCTTCTTAATGCAAGTGCCATACCTGGGAAGATGAGTCCATAGATTATAGATGG
Source organism: Cyclobacteriaceae bacterium HetDA_MAG_MS6 (assembly GCA_019192485.1). Classification (GTDB taxonomy): domain Bacteria; phylum Bacteroidota; class Bacteroidia; order Cytophagales; family Cyclobacteriaceae; genus MS6. The sequence continues at coordinate 6,782 of JAHCMJ010000237.1, forward strand.
ATAGCCACTATTATTCTTTTGATCAATTTTTATCAATCCTTTGAAAAAGTGAAGACTTACCACAATGAAGACAGGGAAGATCAAAGCAATCAAAGTAACGATATCATAAGGTCTTGGATAGAAAAACAGGACTGCTGCAAGTATGCTTCCAATTGCGTTAAGAGTTCGAGCGACTAATCGTGCCCATTTAAGCTTGTCTTCTCGCTCCTCGACGGTTCTCCCGAATTCTTCGCTAGCAAGAATTTCTTCAACATCCTGAAAGCTTTCAATCGTATCAACATCTTGAAAGTTCGTGTACAGCCATTGATTAAATGCAGCTTTATTACCTATGTATTGGCTTACTTTAATACGTTTTGAGTCAGTATTTTTAGGAATTAAGTACGTGTAGTTTTGGTCTGCTCTATAGCCCTTGATGTTTGATAATTCAAGTTCTTTATTTTTGAAAACTCCGATTTCAACAACTCTGTCCGATTTAATTATAAGTTTTCCTTTGTAAGTACTTGCCAATCCGTATATCATAAATAATGTCATTCCAACTGACATTGGAACTAGCAGAAGTACCAATAACCAACTAAATTCATCAGCGGTAAAAGGCATGACTCCCAGAAAGACGAAAAGAGCTATTAAAAGAGGAGTAAATAGATATATGAAAATTGACCATCCCTTGGCCGTTTTAAATTCTTGATTCATGTTTTTTATCCGATCCTGAATGATGCCCAACGCCCAGATATGGCGCTGTGGCCTC
>JAHCMJ010000238.1 GCA_019192485.1 Cyclobacteriaceae bacterium HetDA_MAG_MS6
CAGGAAATTGTGCAACGCTCAGCCCAGACAGCCTACCTAGACTATTTCGGAGCAGATGGACGACCCTGGAATCCGAATGATGAAACAGACCACAAACGAGGAAAGACACTCCTTGTAAACGGAGAACGACACTTGGAGGCCGCCAGGCAGCACAAAAAGAAAACACTTTGGCTTGTAGAAAACCATAATCTCAAGACTGAAAACATTCCGTTGATGAAAAAACGAATGCCGGAAATTTTGGAAAAGAACGTAGACCAGTTGCTTTATTACTATTACCCACGAAGCCTCGAAGACCCCGATGCCAATATGGCCGTCCTCGGAAAAGCCCTGTTATCCTACAAAAAGTAAGGCAAATCGAAATTGAAAACATGAAATTGAATCGATTATTAATAGGGTCAGCTTTGCTGATAGGACTTATATCTGCTTGTGAGCAACAGGCCGGAAAATCCTACAAAAATCAGGTAAAGCCCAACATAGTATTTATTCTTGCTGATGACCTGGGCTATGGTGATCTGGGCAGCTACGGACAGCAAAAGATCAAAACACCCAATCTGGATCGTATGGCGCTGGAGGGCCTTCGTTTTACTCAAGCTTATTCGGGAGCACCAGTATGTGCCCCTGCCAGAAGTGTGTTGATGACAGGCCTACATGCAGGTCATACACCTATACGGGGCAATAGGTCTTTGGTAGACCGGTCTCGTGTACACCTGGCGGATAGTATCACCACCGTGGCCGAAGTGCTCAAAGAGGCCGGATATCGAACAGGGCTTTTTGGTAAATGGGGTCTTGGCGAACCAGGGACCGAAGGGCACCCCAACAACCAAGGCTTTGATGAGTTCTACGGGTTCTTGAATCAGGGTAGAGCCCATGATTACTTTCCCTCCTACGTCTGGCACAACACGGACAGCATCAATTTTCCTTCGAATATCGATCACCGGCAGGGCGTATACGTATCTGACTGGTATTTCGAAAAGTCGCTAGAATTCATCGAGAAACATCAGGAAAGTCCTTTTTTTTGTTATCTGCCTTTGCAGTTACCCCATAATAAATTCCAGATACTGGATACAGCCTCATATAGCAAGATGCCGTGGTCACGTGAGCAAAAGGTATACGCTGCCATGGTGTCAAAGATTGATTCCTATGTAGGCCAACTGCTTCAGCACTTGCAAGCCTTAGGTATTGACGAAAATACACTTGTCTTTTTTACCAGTGATAATGGGCCGGCTAAGCTAATTCCGGGGCAGTCATATAATGATGTTTTGGATCCTGCTTTTTTTGGAAGTAGAGGAGGTCTGCGAGGGATCAAGCGAGATGTGTGGGAAGCTGGTATCCGAGTTCCGATGTTGGTTAGATGGCCAGGTAAAGTCTCAGCTGGAACTACAAGTGATTTTCAATGGGCTTTCCATGATTTTTTGCCTACAATAGCAAAGCTCGTTGGCAGTGCCAACAATCAGTCTAATGGTATATCCATCCTACCGACTTTGATGGGAGGGAGTCAGCGACCACATGACTATCTCTATTGGGAGTTTTTCGGAGAGTTTGAGTTACAAGGACTGTTCTTGCAAGCCATACGCCAGGGTGATTGGAAGGCAGTCACTGGCTATACTAACCGAGTAGAACTGTACAATTTATCTAATGATATCGGGGAGATGGTGGATCAATGTCAGCAGTTTCCAGAAAAGTGTAAGGAGCTGGAAGGCTTGATGGCCCAAGTACGTAGTGAAAGCACTGAATGGCCTACACCAACGGAAGATCGAATATTTACCGGCACTCAAAAGTAAAACAAGTAACAATGCGTCGCAGAGCCAATAGTAATCCACAACCCTCAAAAGCAATAATTGTCATCTGGCTTTTATGCTTGTCATGTTTCATTCCCTTCTCGGTTTACTCACAAGACTACCGGATCAATGACGACTGGCAATATGTACCAGGCTATGCTTTCAATATGCAGAAGCGGCCTCCGTGGGAAGAAGTGGATCTTCCGCATACTTGGAATGCTCAGGATATAAAAGATGGCAAACTGGACTATTACCGAGGACTTGGCATCTACCGAAAAAACTTAACGCTGCCAGTCAGTGATACACTCAAGCGCTATTTTCTGAAGTTTGAAGGAAGCACCTTGGTCACCGACGTTTATATCAATGGATACCATGCTGGACAGCATAAGGGAGGCTATACTGCTTTTACCCTTGAGATTACTTCGTGGCTAAAAAACACCCAGCAGAACGAGATTCTGGTCATGGTCAATAATGCTTTTGATAGTGAAGTGATGCCACTTGTAGGTGACTTCAACATCTATGGCGGTCTCCATCGTCCGGTCCATCTACTGGTGCGCGATCAGACTTGCTTCGATCTGCTCAATCACGGTGCTTCTGGCATTTTCATCTCCCAAAAGGGGGTAAGTCAATCATTAGCCACTGTTGAGGTTAGCGGTGGAGTGCTGTCCACTACTGAAGTGCAGCAACTAACGGTGAAGACCAGTATTCTCGACGCAAATGGGCAAATTGTAAAAACGGCAGATCAATCTCTCGACTTAGCAGAGACCACTTCCTGGACGCAGCAACTCACAATTGAGAAACCACATCTGTGGGATGGTAGAAAAAATCCGTATCTATATAGAGTTGAGTCAGAGCTCCAGGTAAATGGCAAAACTGTTGATCAGTTGGTCCAACCCCTAGGGCTACGTTATTTTCAGATCGACTCGCAAAAGGGATTTTTCCTCAATGGAAAGTATACCGATTTGAGAGGAGTCTGCTATCACGAAGCCAAGGCAGGCAAAGGATCTGCCCTGACACCTAGTGATTATAATCAAGATTTTCAGATGATGCTAGATATGGGTGTCAATGCAATCAGAACCTCGCACTATCCTCATTCTGAATACTTCTACAAGACTTGTGATTCACTAGGCATAGTGGTCTACACCGAGATCCCTATGGTAGGTCCAGGTGGGTACATGGGTCGAGGTTTTATGAACAACGAGGGTTTCAAAGCCAATGGCAAGAAGCAACTGATAGAGTTGATCAGGCAAAACTATAATCACCCTAGCATCATCTTCTGGGGATTGTACAATGAGGTCAAGATCAATGGAGATGATCCTTACACCTATATCTCGGAACTCAATGCATTAGCGAAGCGCGAAGATCCCACTCGACTGACTATGGCCGCCACTTTCCAGGATAATCATAATAATGATATCACTGATGCTATCGGCTGGAATAGATATTTCGGCTGGTACGGAGGTCATCCCAAAACGATTGGAGAATGGGCCGACCGGATGCGTGCTCGTCAGCCTCGAAGACCACTCTCGATTAGCGAATATGGAGCTGGAGCAAGTATTCACCACCATTCCGATTCATTGATTGCGCCTACTCCTGCAGGTAAATGGCACCCGGAAGAGTGGCAAAACTATTACCATGAAGAAAACTGGAAAGCCCTATCCGAAAGACCCTATCTGTGGGGTAAGTTTATTTGGCTCATGTTTGATTTCGGAGCAGTACATCGGACAGAGGGAGACACTGACGGTGTAAATGACAAAGGGTTGGTTACTGCTGATCGACAGGTTAAAAAAGATGCGTACTTTTTTTATCGAGCCAACTGGAGCGATCTACCCACACTACATCTGGTCAGTAAACGATTTACCGATAGGGTAACCCCGAAAACTACGCCCAAAGCATACACTAACCTTGATAGAGTCAGCTTTTACCATAACGGCAAAAAAATCGCTACAGTTAGCGCGGAGCTAGGTATAGCCGAAGCGCCTGAGATCACATTGCTTCCTGGTGTTAATGAAATTAAAGTAAGAGGAAAATCGAAGTCTACCGTAATGGAGGATTCTACTCAATGGGTACTCGAAACTAAATAAAACATTATGCAGCTATTTAGCATAGAAGATACCGACGGACTCATCCTTACCTTTCAGATTTCCGATCCTGATCGGCTTTCGGTATTAAAGCAGGTCTTTCAGGGGCTTGCTTATCAGCGCTACAAGAAAGAGATCAATGTTGACGAAGCGCAAATGGAGACTATGATCAACCAGACGTTATATCCTAGGAGTGCTTCCGTTAGCCGGAGTGTGTTCCAACTTACTTTGTCCAATCCTGATGAAGCGTTTCAAATCCAATACTTGGGGAAGGCATCAGCCAATAAGCTTCGTAGGTTAGGAGTTGATTATTTATCTAAAACACTTCAAAAAGCCAACCATAGAAATTAAAGGAATTGGATACTGCAGAAATCACCTCGGAACTACTAGATGCTTATACAAAGTATCGCGATTATGCCGCTAAGAAGGCCGCAATGAGTAGTGACTATGAAATTGAGCGAGAGGAAGATCTTGTTCAGGATACTATTCTTCGGTTATGGGATAAGCGCTCTAAACTGAATATCGAATACTCCGTAGATGCTTATTTTAAAAGAGCACTTCGGAATGTGACAATCGATAACGAACGTAAAGATAAATATCGAAGAATAGAGCTGAATCAGTTGATTGCAGAGGAAGTACCCATGACCTATTTGCACCCTACTAATGACCTGGAGCAACTGAAGCGGATTCTTTTTCGAACCGTTCGAAACCTGCCTCAAAAATGTCGCGAAGTGTTTATTTTGAGTAGAAAATATCAACTTAGCTATAAAGAGATAGCTGAAAGGACAGGTGTTTCTTGTAAAACCGTCGAAACGCATATCAGCAGGGCATTGAGAGACCTAAGGCAAAATCTCAAATTCTCCTAAGGACGCTGTCTCACCAACCACGTGCAGAATCTCCGGTTGAGTTGCGACTTGGCGCTCACTTTTCTTAATTGAACAGGCCGTTATAAAAGAAAAGCATGACCTATGTGAAGCGGGCATTTTACCTGCTGGAATTATTCTTTTAAATCCGGAGCCACGCGCAATACGGTCAATCTATCCACAGGGCAAACCCAAAGTCTATCGTATCCGGACCAGGCTGATCTATTATTCGTAGTGCTGAGTAAGTCAAGTTTTCGATGACGACAAATATGTCGGATTCTGCTCTAGGCTTGGACATGGGGTTATGATTTGGATAAGGAGTGATGGCGTTTTAGGGTGGGAGTTAGAAGAGTATGTTGATTACAAGTAATGGTAAGAATTTACCTATAGCGCGGGAAAACGCTCGCTTAATGTCCCTATTATACTTTTGAATATAAGGAAATTTTACCTCCTAGTTTTGTCAATAATTCTTTGAAGAATCTGATTCTATCACAAGACAAGAAGTAATAGTTCTTAGAAAAAAGAAATTTTATACAAATTGGATGATACTTGCACTTTTTTCAACCACTGAAATAGGTATTTTGCAGACTATCTAAGTAAGGTGAATGATTGACATAAATACGTTAAAGCTAGACTGGTCAGTAGGAAAAACTGATCATAAAGGAAATAGACCTACAGATTGGTTGCCAGCGACGGTTCCGGGAGCCGTACAACTAGATTACCTGCCAAGATTACCCCATGAGGATTGGGAGTTTTCTGATAGAGTCAGGCAATTTGATGGTTTGGAAGATAACTACTGGTTTTACAAGGCAACTTTTGATCTACCTAGTCTGGAAAAGGATGAGCATCTTTTTTTAGAGTCAAAAGGGATAGACTATCAGTACGAAATAATTTTAAATAACGTACTGGTTGGTCAGCAAGAAGGTATGTTTTCTAGATTGTCGGTAGACCTAACAGACCATCTGCAAGCAGAGAATGTACTTGAGATCGTAGTTTTTCCGGCCCCTAAATCTATACCTTACAATGGTCGTGGGAGGATGCAGGCTGACCAAAGTACAAAACCCGCTGTTAGTTATGAGTGGGACTGGCATCCTAGATTGATTCCTCTTGGTATTTGGTATGATACACAGTTAGTTATAAAAAATAAATACTGCTGTCAAGACCTGTCATACTACTATCATCTTGACGAATCTTTGGACGTAGCATCAATCAATATCTCCGGCATAAGCCTTTTGGATGAAGGGACCATACAACTGGAAATACAGGATGCTGGTGGTAAGTTAAGGTACGAAAAAACTTATTCTTTCAGTGGTCAGAAGTTTTCAGTGGAAGATGACTTTCGCCCAGACCATCTTTGGTGGCCATATGAACTTGGAGAACCCTATCTATACAGCTGCCATTTCCAGATGAAAAATAAGCTAGGAGAAGTCGTCGATCGGCGGAGTTGGAAGTGGGGATTTCGGCGAGTTCGCTTAGTTATGAACGAGAATGCTTGGTATGAGCCTTCAGTATTCCCCAAGTCTCGAAGCAACCCACCAATCACATTGGAGGTGAATGGTGTTCGGCTTTTTGCTAAAGGGACCAACTGGGTGAACCCTGAGATATTTCCAGGTCGACTCAACGATGATCGCTATGAAGAGTTGCTGCAATTGGCTAAAAATGCTCATTTCAATATCCTAAGAATCTGGGGAGGTGGGATTGTAAACAAAGACTATTTTCATCGATGGTGTGACGAACATGGCATGATGGTTTGGCAGGAGTTTCCGCTGGCCTGCAATGATTATCGAGATACCACCTCTTATCTAAAGCAATTACGAAAGGAAGCAAGTAATATTATCAAAAGACTAAGAAATCACTGCAGCACTGTTTTGTGGTGTGGTGGTAATGAACTATTTAATAGTTGGTCAGGGATGACTGATCAATCCAAGGCTCTTAGGTTGCTAAACGCTTTGTGCTTAGAGCTGGATTCTGATACACCTTTTCTCCCTACCTCTCCGGTGATGGGGATGGGTCATGGGCACTATTTGTTTTGGGATGAAGACCGGAAGGAAGATGTGTTTCAATTGATGCATAGGTCAAATAATACGGCTTACACAGAGTTTGGAATGCCCTCGCCAGCTAGTATGAAAACCCTAAATCAAATTATTCCAAAAGAAGAACTCAAAGTTCCTGTAGAAGAAAGTGCGGCTTGGACCATTCATCATGCCTTTCACGCTTGGCAAGGAAATACCTGGCTGTGTGAAGAAATCATTAGAAAGTACTTTCCCGATGTCAAAGACCTTGAACACTTGGTAGATGCAGGGCAAAAACTTCAGGCGATAGGGTATCGGGCAATTTATGAAATGTCGAGGCAGCAGTGGCCGCAGTGTTCTATGGCTTTAAATTGGTGTTTCAACGAGCCTTGGCCGACTGCGGCTAACAATAGTATTATTGAATATAGTGGTCATCGGAAACTTGCTTATGAGGCTATTAAGCTGGCTTGCAGACCTGTCATGGTTAGTGCTAGATTCCCAAAGTTTACATGGAATACAGGTGAAAACTTTAATTTTCAACTCTTTTTCTTCAATCATCAAAAGGATGTCTTACATCCAGGTGAAGTCGTAGTTTATACAAATGGTATACTCCAACTTCGCTGGGAGATTGATAAAATAGAGAGTCATGAGACCTTACCAGGGCCAACTATAAATTTTCCGATTACGGAGCAAACCGAAGAGCTGCATGTTGAGATCAAGTGTGTCGACCCGAGCTGGGATTCAACATATCTTTTAAATCTGAGGCACATTACTCTCAGAGATAGAGGAAC
>JAHCMJ010000239.1 GCA_019192485.1 Cyclobacteriaceae bacterium HetDA_MAG_MS6
CTGTTGGGTAAACCAAAATATCTTCTTGCTTGGAGTACCAAACGCTAGCAAGACCAAAACCTACGGCAACAGCTTCTAGCCATGTAGTCTGCTGCAATTGTTCAAAGAATAGAGCAAGAAAATCGTTCACCGCGCAAGTATACAACGGGATGAAAAATAATTTAGAGAACTGCTTTTTTATTGGGAGGAGTTCTCGGTAATTTTGCGTGGCAAATAATAACTCCTGTTATTTGCTATGAATCTTGACACTTCCAAATTTTTATATGAGGCATTGACCTACGACGATGTCTTATTATTGCCAGGTTACTCCGAAGTTCTTCCAAGAGATACGGATGCGACCACACAAATTACCAGAAACATCAAGCTGAATATTCCATTGGTCTCCGCAGCGATGGATACAGTGACAGAGTCGAAACTAGCCATTTCTATGGCGCTGGAAGGCGGGATAGGGATTATTCACAAGAATATGTCTATCGAGCAGCAGGCTGCTCAAGTGCGCAAAGTCAAACGCTCTCAAAGCGGCATGATCCTGGATCCGATTACTCTGGATGTCAATGGCACAGCAGGAGATGCGGAAAACATCATGCGGGAAAATAAGATTGGAGGTATTCCGGTTATTGACGAAAGTGGCAAACTCATAGGTATCATCACTAATCGAGACCTCCGATTTGAGAAAAAAATGTCCACTCCGGTAGTCGATATCATGACCAGGGAGAATTTGATTACTGCTTCTGCAGAGGTCGGACTCAATGAGGCAGAGGACATTCTTCAAGAACACAAGATTGAAAAACTACCAATTGTAGATAAGAAAGGAAAACTTACAGGTCTGATTACCTACAAGGACATCCTCAAAAATAAGGATCGCCCCAATGCCTGCAAAGATGAATACGGACGACTGAGAGTAGGAGCGGCAGTCGGAGTCACCGCAGATATCCTGGATAGGATTGAGGCACTCAAAATCGCCGGTGTTGACCTGGTCAGTATTGACACCGCACACGGTCACTCAAAAGGTGTAATAGACGCAGCGAAATATGTCAAAAAAGCTTACCCCGATCTCGATCTAATTGTCGGTAATGTCGCCACTGGCGAAGCCGCAAAAGCGCTAGTCGATGCCGGAGCAGATGCTATCAAAGTAGGAGTTGGTCCGGGCAGTATTTGCACCACCAGGATCATTGCCGGTGTTGGAGTTCCGCAACTTTCGGCGGTGTATGAGTCGGCTAAGGCTATTCGAGGATCTGGAGTACCAGTCATTGCCGACGGGGGTATACGGTTTTCAGGTGATCTCGTGAAAGCCATTGCAGCTGGTGCCAAGACCGTTATGATTGGATCGTTGCTGGGCGGTACAGAAGAAGCCCCGGGCGAAGTGATTCTTTATGAAGGCCGTAAATTCAAAACCTACCGTGGAATGGGCTCCGTAGAGGCTATGGAGGAAGGTTCAAAAGATCGCTATTTCCAAGATGCAGAGGACGATATCAAAAAACTTGTCCCTGAGGGAATCGTTGGCCGTGTCCCATATAAGGGCATGGTAGCGGAAGTGTTGTACCAACTCGTCGGAGGACTGAGAGCGGGCATGGGCTATTGCGGTACCAAAGATATTGAAGCCCTAAACAATGCTAAATTTGTCAAAATATCTAGTGCTGGTTCGGCTGAAAGCCATCCACATGATATCCAAATTACCCGCGAGGCGCCCAACTATAGTAGGCGATAAAGCGTATCTTTAAAGGTTTGAATAGCCATCTGTCTTAGCAGGTGGTTTTTTAGTGCCATAGTTTGGGCTATACATGTCGCAGAAGGTCAAAATACGGATTTGGTTTTTAGCAGGGCTGCTATCCTGGTTGCTCTTTATATTCTTTGACCTCTATTTCATTTTGCTAGATAAATACGAAATGAAAGAGGCCTATACATCTGTATTGCCTCAAGTCTTTCTGTCCACCTTCATTCTGTCCACGCTCTTCTACTATCGCTACAAGATCACCAAGGCTGAAAGCATCAACTTTCTGGACTTGCTTTGGAAGGTATTTGTGACTGGGCTTATTACGACGATCGCCTCCCTGATGATCCGATTGTTTTTTACACTATTTGAGGCACGGGCAATTACCCAAAATCCTATAACCATTAATTTTTTCTACCACATTTATGTGGCACTGGTGGTCATCTACCTCGTGTCAACTTTTGTTGTGTGGAAAAGATTGATCTTATACCAAAAGTCCAAAAACCTTATTCAGCTTTGGAATTTTTTCGAATATGCGCTCATCCTTAGTTTGATATTCGATTTTGTAGGGCACAAGTTCAACACTGACTTTTTCAACATGGCGCTAGTCTTTTTGACTGGCTTTGGGATCGTGTTGTCATTTAACCTCAAGTGGGTCGCTTACCTCAACTTTAAGCAAAAGTGGAAGAGCATCCTATTTATCCTGCTCTCAGGAATTTATCTCTACCATTTCCTACTTAATATGATCAACTTCTCAGGTACTGAAGTTTTGGTATTTGACCTGATCGATCGAGTATTCATTATAGCCATTCTCATATTCATATTCTTATACGCAGGGATATCAGTCCTTGTCACATTATTCAATCTTCCTACTTCTTCGGTATTCGAACGAAAATTGAAAGAAGCGGTCGACTTTCAGAAGCTTAGTCAATCCACACCCTCTGGGCAAAGTGAATCGGAGACCTACGATATACTCCTGGATAGTTCTATGAGTGCTGTTTTCGCGGATGCGGCGTGGCTTGAGGTCAAAGAAGGAGATCACGAAATAATATGCACTCGCAATATTAGCGAAGATAAAATTGAGGAAATCAAACAGCAGATAACCAATGATGATGTCAAACGGGTCATAGACATGAACTTGACTAATGGCACTCCTCCTGGCAGGGTATTTACCTCGCTCTCCAAAGGTGAGTTTAAGTCCGTCTTTGCCCTTCCAATCATGGTAAAAAACCAGCAGATCGCAGCTATGGTTCTCTTGCAGGAAGTCAGCGATGCGTTCAATCGCGAGATGGTCAATATCATTCGGACGTTCGTCAACCAAGCAAGTCTCACACTGGAAAACTCAAAGCTGATTCGGGAAGCTATAGAGAATGAACGGTACAAGGAGCAACTTAACATCGCCAAAAATGTGCAGAAAAGCTTGCTACCGACTGATCTCGAAGGGAATCATGGCTTTGACATAGAAGCCTACTCCATGGCAGCTGATGAAGTTGGCGGCGACTATTATGACATTACGCCCTTCGAGGATGGTAAATACGGGCTTATCATAGGTGATGTATCCGGGAAAGGAACCTCCGCAGCTTTTCATATGGCACAGATGAAAGGTATTTTCCATAGCCTATCTCAACTCAACCTTTCCCCGGCGGATCTGATCAAGCAGACCAACAGTGCACTAGCCAAATGTCTTGAGAAAAGCTCGTTTATCACCGCATCTTATTATTTAATTGACGTCGAAAAGCAACATATTGATTTTGTGAGAGCAGGTCATTGTCCTACCCTACTTTATCGGGCAGCTGATGGTACAGCATGTTTTATGAAGACTAAGGGCATGGGTTTAGGGATAATCAGAAACTCTGGGTATCACAATTACGTTCATAGTAATGCTCTAAAATATGAGCCCGGAGACCTACTCATCCTACACACTGATGGAGTTACCGAAGCAACCAACAGGGACCATGTGCAGTACGGAGAAGAAAACCTGAAAACCTCACTATTACGCCACGCGACGAAATCGCCCTCCGAAGTGAAGGAGGGATTGATAGACGATTTGTACACGTTTTTAGATGGAAAAAAACTGGATGACGACTATACATTGGTCATCTTAAAATTTAAATGATTTATGGTAGGGATAAACACAACTGTTGAGGAACCGTATTATGAGATCGAAGTCTCCGGCGAGGTAGATGCCAGTTCCTCTATACATCTGGATGAAGCTATCCAAAAAGCCAGTGAGCAGCATAAAAAAATTCTTATTGATCTGAGTAAGCTGGGTTATATCTCCTCGGCAGGGCTTGGTGTATTTATTTCCTACATCGATGATTTCAAGAAAAAGGACATCCGGCTGGCCCTGTTCGGACTCAACGAAAAAGTAGCGCAGGTATTTGAAATACTAGGACTCAATGAGTTGATCATCATTTGCAGTACCAAAGATGAAGCGAAGGAAAAGATAAATGCAGCATAATCTCATTATACCGTGTAGTAAGGAGAAGCTGTCAAGCGTACGGGAGTTTCTGAGTGAGGTCCTGGAACAGCACAGCTTCCCGGAATTGGAATCTCATAAGCTTATTCTAGCTGTAGACGAAGTCTGTGCTAACTTGATCATTCATGCTAACAACTGCAACCCTAAGGAGCATTTAGAACTCCATGTAGACTTCATTCCCAATTCCAAAATATCTTTCACCATTCGAGACCGAGGTATAGGGTTTGACATCAACCAATACAATGAGCCATCCATTGGCGAGATCGTCTCTGCAAAACGAAAGGGTGGGCTAGGGCTGATGTTAGTCAAAAGAATAATGGATAAAATTGAGTTTTCTACGGAAAACAATTATAACATTTGCAGATTGATCAAAAACATCTAAGCGTGACGCCGCGACCTTTACTGTATCTGATAATTCTTCTCAGTTCTTCTTATCTCTTCAGCCAGCCCTTTTTTGTTGTGGGTCAAGCCGAAATTAGCCAGGAAGAGTTCAAGGAAGCCTTCCTAAAAAACTATAGCAAATCTGAAAACTCCATTAAGGATGACGTAAGTGAATACTTATCACTCTACATCAATTTTAAGCGAAAAGTGGTAGAAGCCGAGGCTCTAGGATATGATACTACTCAAGTGTTCCAAAAAGATATTGAAGGGTACATTGAGGATCTAGTAAAGTCAGAAAGAATAGAACATAAGATCCTAACGGATCTGATCAAAGAGACTTATGAGAGATCCCTTGAAGAGGTATCGGCGAGTCATATTTTGGTCCTTACGGAAAAGACCAAACCAGAGGATACCGTACAAGCTTATCAAAAAATAAAGTCCTACCAAAAACGACTTGAGGCGGGCGAAGATTTCGCCGAACTCGCACAGGAAGTATCGGAAGACCCATCTGCCAAAAACAATGCGGGTAATCTTGGTTATTTCTCTAGCCTTCAAATGGTCTATCCGTTTGAAAACGCAGCATTTAGTCTTCCCATTGGCGCTGTGTCTGACCCCGTAAAAACAGATTTTGGGTATCACCTCATCAAAGTGCAGGATCGGAGAAAAAACCGAGGCAAATTCAAATTGGCCCATATCATGCTGACCGAGACCGGCGCTATGCAGAAATCGGATTCCTTAGCCGACTTACTCCATGGTGGCGCTAGTTGGGCTGAGCTCTGTCAGGAATTTTCTGATGACCCCTACTCTAAAGCGAGTGGAGGAGAGCTACCTTGGCTAGGATCAGGCGAAATCTTCCCTGAGTTCATTACCGCAGCCGATCAACTTGAGAAGGGCGCATTTACCAAAATCAGCTCCCCTTATGGTTGGCATTTACTGAAGCTTGTAGACCGCAAACCTATGCCTACTTATGAGGAGATGGAGACTTCGCTAAAAGATCGCATCACCAGGGATGCGAGATACAAAACAAGTAAAATCGAGGCCTTAACAAAGTTTAAGAAAAAACATGGGGTAGAAGACCTCAAAGGGGATGAATTTAGCGATTTCGAAAAGCAGTTGATCCTGAAAGAGAACCCTAATATGCAGTCACTAATGGAAGAGTATCGCCAAGGTACGCTTTTGTTCAATATAATGACTGACAAAGTTTGGTCTGTTTCCGAGGACGAAGAAAATCTAAAAGCATTTTTTGATACTCAAAATGAAGTGTACGATAAACCACTTGAAGATATCAAAGGGAAGGTCATGTCAGATTATCAGGCACAGCTCGAACAACAATGGTTAAGTGAACTTGAAGCAAAGTATCCGGTGAATATTCCCAATAAAAGCATTAAGAAAATAGCCAAAGAAATTGAAAGGAGCATTTAGAATATGGGGGATATTTGTACTATTAGGTTGCGAATATTTTCAACCTAAATCCGAAATTTCGTTCGCGGCGGTAGCTCGGGCAGGAGAAGCATTCTTGTATCAAGATGAACTTGCCGCTAATATTCCCTCTAACATCCGAGGTGAAGACAGTGCCAGACTAGCGGATAAGTACGTTTTAGATTGGATCAAAAAACGACTTATAGTGGATAAAGCCAATGCGGAAATCAACTTTGATGGTTCGAAAATAGATCGCAAAGTAAGAGACTATCGGCATGGTCTGATTGTGCACGAATTCGAAAAATTTTATATCAATGCCCATTTGGATGTAGCTGTGGATTCCTCAGAGATTGCTCAGTATTATAGTGAATGGTCTCAAAATTTCCTCTTGAAACAAAACATCATCAAGTGCATTTTTGCGCAGTTACCTAAAAACTCCCCTGATCTTAGGACATTTCGTCGTAATTTTCGAGCGTACCCCGGTTCCAATAAGGATGATATTCAGGATTATCTATATCAATTCGCCATCAAGTCATTCACAGATGACTCTGTATGGGTCAATTTCGATGAGTTGATTGTGAATACGCCACTAAAGGATATCACCAATAGAAAGCAATATCTGGCCAAAACGAAATACAGCGAGACATCCGACCCCGATTACATTTATTTTTTGAAAATCTTGGACTTCAAGATCTCTGATGAGATCTCACCTTTAGAATTTATTCGAGAGGATATAGAGAATATTATCATTAATAGACGAAAAATAGCGTTGAAGAAGGAGTTAGAGCAAGCGATTTATGAAGAAGCAAGGAAAAACAGCACTTTTGAGATTTTTAGCAACTAAGTTTTTTTTACTCACACTGTTAGTTAACGTCCATGCTCAGGATGACGGTGTAGTGGTGGATAAGATCATAGCCAAAGTGGATAATTATATCGTCCTCAAATCAGACTTGGAAAGAGCATACTTGGATTATCTGTCCAGAGGGGAACTCAATAGAGGTAATGCCAAGTGTGAGATACTAGAGAGTCTAGTAGTTAATAAAATGCTAGTGGCCAAAGCGGAGATTGATTCGGTAGAAGTAGCTGACGAGGAGGTTGCAATTGATCTGGATCGGCGTATCGACTATATGGTCGCGCAGATAGGTTCGGAGCAGGAAATCGAGAAATTCTATGGTAAGAGTCTGGATCAGATCAAAGAAGAACTCTTCGAGGATATCAAAGAGCAAAAGGTAATTCAAAGAATGCAACAGGAGATATCGACCGACCTAAAAGTAACGCCTTCTGAAGTTAAGAAGTTCTTTGCCACCATCCCTAGAGATTCCTTGCCCTATTTTTCTACGGAAGTCACTGTTTCTCAGATTGTGAAGAAACCCACACCCGGCAAGAAACAAGAGGAAAATGTAAGAAAAAAGCTGCTGGAAATC
>JAHCMJ010000240.1 GCA_019192485.1 Cyclobacteriaceae bacterium HetDA_MAG_MS6
CATCAGTAAGGAAGCGATGATACCACCAGCCATTCCCCAGAAGTAACCATGTCCATTGAATCTCCACCAATACCACTTCAGGACATTGGCCGCGGTATATCCACCCCAAAGCCCTGAAACTAACCATAGCGTCACAGAACTAATGGATTCCGCCATAAACCCAAATGAGATGCCCACGGCTACTACAGCAAAGGAGGCCAAATAGCTCATCTTGATATACTTCCTGTCGCTCGCATGGGGATTGATATATTTTTTGTATATATCGTTGACGAGGTAGGCTGGAGCTGCATTGACAGTAGACGCAAAAGTGGACATGAAGGCGGCTATGAGACCCGCTAGCAAAAGACCGGTGAGTCCAGCAGGCAAAAATCGCTGGATGGCTAACGGTAATATCATCTCAAAGTCCATGTTCGATCCCATCGCCAAAAGATCTTTTTTCATAAAGACAAGCGCCAATACGGTGAGTCCCGCGATGAGAAAGTAGCGAGGAAAGATCAGAACGACATTAACGAAACCGCTCATTTTGGATGCTTCGGCAGGTGTTTTGGTAGCCAAGATTCGCTGCATATCGAAATTGGGTGCTGGTCCAGCCGCACTCACGAGGATCCCTTTGAACAGCATCATGATAAAAAACCAACCAAAAATACCCCAGCCGTCATTAGTGATGCTTTCATTGACTTGTGGCATCAGCTCGGACCAGTTTAAGTCAAGCCGCCAGCCAAAAAAGATATCATCCCAGCCCGAAGGAGTCACTGCAGCTAGCGCTTCTGGACTCACTGCACGGATGGCGATGACACCTACGGCGATCGAGGCCACAAACATCACTAAGAATTGTAGTAGTTCGGTAAACACCACACTGTACATCCCTCCTTTGATCACATAAAGCGTTGTGATGCCCATGAAAATGAGGCCGTAGGTATTAGGGGATAAATCATAGGGGAAGAAAACCGAGGCAAATTTCCCAACTCCTTTGAACCCATAACTTAAAAAACCAATGACTCCCACCACAGCAAAGACAACCACAATAATGTGCGATAGCTCCGCTCCTCTGCCACTTCCAAACCTGGTTTTGATCCACTCAGCTCCAGTAAGGACATTAGACTTTCTAAGCCATGCCGACATGTAGACCATCAAAAAGATCTGATTGAAAACAGGCCACAGCCACGGTATCCAAATACTCTTCAGGCCATAGACATAGCAGAGATATACCATCCACATGGTCCCGGTAATATCAAACATGCCAGAAGCATTGGAGATTCCTAGAAAGTACCAGGGGATGTTCTTACCTCCCAGAAAGTACGAATCAAGGTTTTTGCTGGCATTCTTGGAAATGTAAAATCCAATCAATACCGTCATCAGTAGATACGCCGCTACTATGGCGATATCAACTGTAGCTATTCCCATTTATTGAGCTTTTTCTATAATCGCGGTGAAGCCACCTCCTGGTGCGAGGTGTACGTCGATAACATCATCATGCGCAAACCCTCGATCAACAACCTCATAGTCCTCTGCTTGTCGATCGGCGTTGATACCGTCCTTAAAAATGGTGACGTTGTATTGACCAGCGGGCAAAAAGGACAAGCTGATTTTCAGATCTCTGGCGGTCCAATCAGTCATCGCACTAATATACCAACTGTCTCCACTTCTTCTGGCCATCACCGCATACTCCCCTACCTCTCCTTGCAGAGGGACACTTTCATCCCAGTCAGTTGGGATCTTAGAGATAAACTCAACGGTCTTCTGATCCTCCTCATAACCGGTAGGTGTATCTGATAGCATCTGCAAAGGCCCAAAAAGCATGACATACATAGCCACCTGATGGGCCCGGGTACCTTGACTCATAGGCCTGGAGAAACTGACTAAAAAGTCTTGTTTTCTAGCATTGGTCAACGCACCAGGTGTATAATCCATATAGCCAGCCATTGCCCTGACATAAGGAATAGTAACAGCATACTCAGGAGAGGTACCCTCCGGTCTGAAAAATTTATTATACTCAAGACCTCTGACCGCCTCATGATTCACCACATTAGGGAACTCGCGGTACATGCCCGTGGGTTTGTAGGCGCCGTGAAAATTGATAAGCAACTTGTGCTCTGCTGCTTTTTTAGCTAGATCGTAGTAAAACTCGACCATCTGCTGATCGTCCCGATCCATGAAGTCTACCTTTAAGCCCGCTACGCCCCACTCTTCAAACACTGGTAATACTTCGTTCATTTGTCGTTCCAAGGGCATAGCCATGCACCACAAAAACACCTTGATCCCTTTTTCATCTGCATAGCGGATGACTTCTTTTACATCTACCTCAGGAGACAAATCTGTCAAATCTCGTAAAGCTGACCAGCCTTCATCAAGGTTGATATATTCTAATCCGTACTTCGCGGCAAAGTCTACATAATACTTATATGTAGCCGTATTGACCCCAGCTTTGAACGGGACGTGCTTCAGGTTAAGGTCACTCCACCAATCCCAAGCCACTTTTCCTGGCTGTACCCAAGAAAAATCATCGGTTGCAGGCTTGCTGAAGCGGTATACAATATCATTGGCCAAAAGCCCCTTATCTTCTTTTGAAATAGAAAATATCCTCCACGGAAAATTACGGCGGCCATTGATTTTGGCAATGTAATCCGCTCGCTCTGGCACCTCAAAGTGCCTGTTTTCATGGCCCCCAGGCTCTAGCCTCAAAGGATACTTAGGGTTTGTTCCACGAATCGTAGATGTCGATCCTGACACTTTTTGCCAATATAGGTGAGGGTAGTTGACCACATCAGCTTCAGAGAAGACCAGGTTGTATCCATCTACTTTCAGTAAAGCAGGAAGATAAATGATTGAATCAGCCGGCATAGCTGAAATTTTGCGTTGGCGGTACATGTCTTCGTATGTATCTACAAATGTGCCTGATCTAGGAAAAGTGAAGAAAGCCTCAGCATCTGGCGACGTTTGAAAACTCAAAAGCTCATCTTGTACGACTTTAGCTCTTTTGTCTTTGCTGACAAAGCGATATCCGAAGCCATCATTATAGACCCTTATGTCCAAGTCAAACCATCGAAATCTAACTTTCATTTCGCTATAGACATCGGGGATTTCAGAGCGTATACCATAAATAGGCTTGATGCGTTCATCAACAGATTTGGTCTTAGGCTTGCCTATTACTTTTCCTCTGGAAAATGACCTTGTATCAGTAGTGAGCCCCACGGCTATGCGATCCAGCAAGACCTGATCATCTTTACTAATGCTTAGTGCCAGGTCGTCGCTTACCTTTAGACTCACTTTGAGCGTGGCATCCGGGGAAGTGATATCATAGGATTGCGCAATAACGGCGTTACCTAAAATCATTAGTAAGCAGCAAAGTGATACTTTTTGTAGGATACTATTCATGTCAACGAGATAAACTTTTATGGAATGCAATACTAAGCGTTTTTGATGCTGTCTCTTTCACGCCCTTGATTATTTAATTGATTGAAGAACTACTCTGGCCAAAACGGTGGCTTTTCATTGTTTCCATAGAGACGACAGTCAGCACAAGCTCTAAGAACCATCACGTATTGTAACGGCGGAAGCGGACCACCGGGAGGAGGAGGAGGTTGATATGTTCTGAAAATATAAAACCCATCCTTGAGCTTGGCTTCAACAAACTCGAACTCTATAGTGTCCTGACCGAGACATCGTAGTAAGTCCGATTGGAAAGACTCCAAATCATTGAGATCAAGAAACAAGCTTCTAGTCACAGCCTGATGTACATCAAAATAGCCAATGACAATCTCATCAGGGTCGTTTACATTTCTGATGTTACCTGTCAGCTGATAGGGCTGAGGATCAAAAAGCTCGCCTTGTCCTTCCGATATCTTCTGCTGCTCTAGCCAATACCGGTAGGCCTCCAGGCTCAAACCATACTGCCGTAGCTCCAGGTGATACTGCCGGCTGATCTCATTGTTGGCATTATCTTCAAAAACTAATGGGAATTTACTAATTCGATTTGCTTCAAATCCTTCGGCAGAAGCCACCAATATATTTTCTGTACTCTTATTTTGCCAGCATAGGGTGATCTGCTCATCCCGTAGCACTACTTCACCGTCTATAAGTTCGTAGGCTGAAGGCCTGGAAGTCGTCAACTCCCAAGTTGCTTCCCACTCCCATCGATAGTATGGCGTATGGTCGTTTTGTGCGTCTACATAAAACTCCAATCCCAGCACCTCATTGCCATCCAGCAGAGGTTTTGCAACAATATCATAATAAAGGTCATTTAAAGAAGTCGGTGGTACAGGGCGTACTTCGTCGGAGATGTATTCCTCGCCATCAGCAGTTTCTATCTCCAGAAAGTATACCTTATCACCCGGTAGCTCATCATAATTTTGATATATAGTCACGGTGTCTGACAAGACTATCGGATTGAAATCATATCGACCTCCATCCAGCGTCTTTAGTGTAATCGTCGCACCTCCTTCGAATGAACCGCTTGCTCTAGTCAGCGAACCTGTCCTTGATAGCTTCACCTCATTAGTGTCGCCAACTCCCAGAGACATATCTACCACCAAAATACCCTCTGCCGTACTTACCCCTATGTCTATAGGTTCCACACAACTAAAAAGTAAGCATGACCAAATTACATTTCTGAAAGTCCTATTGCGTCTGATCATCATTAACTGGGTATACTCATTTTACTTTGCTACCTCTTTTACCTGTAAAACACGATGCCCGTAGATCATCTGACCCAACTTATTTACCCCTCTTACTAACACCATGTAGGTACCTACGGCATCTGATGTGTAGCAGCTTAAGTGTATCTTTCGATTTTCATCGGGCCTAACATTTGGCTCCCAGCACAAGGTATTTCTGAAGTCAGCTTCTGGGCCTTCTGCTGCAGACTTGGTGTGAGTCTTTAAGGCATTCACTTCTGAAAATTGGAGTTCCGGATAACTATAGTTTTCTCCTAGATCTACCCGGGTACTGCTGGGCCTGTTTTGATAAGTATATAGTGATACCACTCCTCCAAAGCGCTTACGCCCCAAGTAAAAAGGGCTATAGATCACATCTATCTTTCTGAAAAGACTTGAGGGTGTTTCTAAAATCGTTTTTTCCCGAAAAACAGGTATCCCATCCACCATGACCAACGGGCCGCCTACACCCTCTTGATTACCAGCTGGATTGACTACTTTAAAGGTATAGTTCTCTCCTTGCTTTCTAACCTGGACACCTTTTACGTACTCAAAAAAAGATTCTTCTACAGTAGGAAATCTCGTGTAATCGTCAAGCAGGTAGCTATTTTGTGGAATCCCGTAAAATGGCAACGATGCTGACGATTTTTTGACTGGTAGGTGCGCTTTGCCATATTGCGACGCGATCTGAAGATTGAGACTGGCCTCTTCAATAAAGGATTGCCACTGACGACTGATTCGGAATGCTGGTAAATGCGGAGCGGCATCTAAAGGGACATAGGCAGAGACCAATTCCAGGTTTACGTCCGGATTGGGTGTTTTTAGATGTATTTTCTCAATATCACGTAGTTGTCCAAGCTCGCAAGTGACCAATCCATTAACATCCGTATCGCCAACAAAGAGATCAGGTGAGTCGCCAGGTATAGCCGTGAAAACAGTAATTCCACTCGCCGGAGCGCCATTGGCAGTTGCTTTGATCTTTATCAAATGACCCCTGATCTCTGGCATATACTCATAGTCTGCGCCAATAGTCTGTATGTCATCTCCAGAATACTCTCCAAGAGGACATGCTTGATTCATAGTATAAAAATCAGGGACTTTGAATACCGCTAAAGAGAGGTCTCCGATTACCTCCTCTTGGACACTGGCTGATATAGAGATAGACTGACGTCTGCCATATATCTCTTGATCCGTCTCAAGTAGTATTTTCTGTTGATCACTCCCGGAATAGGGTGATTCCGTGACCCGCTCAACTCCACGATCATGTCCTCCGTCTGGCCTGAAAGGATTGATGACCATGATGGAAGTATAGCCAAAAAGTTTTGCCGAGAAGTTGCGCATCCATGAAGTATACGCTCTCAACATATAGCGCCCGGAGTTCAAGGTGGCGGGTAGTTTAAGTCTACCAAATCCTTGGCCACCTTGAAGTAGAAAAATAGAGCGATCCACCACTTCCTTCTGTGCATTGATCAACTCTACATAGGCAAACTTGCTCATTGCCTTCCCAAAGGAAGAATCTTGCTGAAGCGCATGTACTTTGACCTGACAAGTCTCTCCAGCTAGGTATATGGGCTTAGCTGCATAAAGAACGATGCGTTCTTGATAATCTTCAAGGGACTGATCAAGTAGATGCTGCCCCATCGCTGTACAGGAGATCCAAATCGAAACAACAATTGCAGAAAAATATTTGACCATCCTTTTAAAATTTAAAATTGTAAGTGATGGTTGGAATAGGATCTGCAAAAACCGAAAGTTGGTACCCCTGCACTCCGCTACCTTCTGAAGTAAAATAAATAGAGTACACATTGTCACGGCCCAATAAATTATATATTGAAAATGACCAAGAGCTATGTGCTAGTTTTTTGAGCCTGTGACTACCCTCCAAATTGATTGAGAGATCTACTCGTGAATAGTCAGGTATTCTGAATTCATTGCGCTCGGAGTAAAAAATCCTTGGTGCCCCTGAGAGATTGTAGCTCGCAAGAGGTAGCGTCACTGGGCGTCCTGTGCTGTAGGTGTAGTTCAACGAAACATTTACACGCTTGCTAAACTTGTAATTAGAAACTAAAGATACCGAATGTGGTTTATCTACATTGGATGGGAACCAACGACCTCCATTCACACGCTCTTCTGCGAAGTTGCCATCTAGTTTGATCAACGATCTAGAATAGGTGTAGCTAATCCAGCCGTTGAGTTTTCCATACTTTTTCCTAATTAACATCTCCATTCCGTAAACTCTACCCTTGCCATTGATCAGGTCTGTTTCGATTTGCTCATTCAGGAATAGCACCGCGCCATTTTTAAAGTCGACGGCATCGGTGATCCACCTATAGTATCCTTCAAGCTGAAACTCGACCCTATCGTTGAAAAAGTTTTTATAGAAGCCCAATGAAACCTGATCACCGACCTGAGGCCTGAGGTGGGTATCACTGAGTTTCCAAGTATCTGTAGGAGATACCGCAATTGTATTTGAAAGCATGTGAATGTATTGCCGAATTCGGCTAGCACTGAATTTCACAGAGGAGCTTCGATCCAGTGTATATCTGGCCCCTATTCTCCACTCGGGACCGTGGTAGGTCTCTATGGGTGCAAGCGTACCATACGAGGTGGTATCTACGATGGTAGAGGTAGATTTCGAAACTTCTGAGCTATAGGTAAAAACGTCCTTACTTCCCAGATAGTTGAACATGGAATAGCGTA
>JAHCMJ010000025.1 GCA_019192485.1 Cyclobacteriaceae bacterium HetDA_MAG_MS6
AAAATGGCCGAACTGTTGCCAGAGAAAATTTTGGATGCAGAGGGACTTTTACACCTCACGCTTCAGATTTATGGGCTCCGGCCTGGTTACGAGCTCCTCGGACTTACTGGGGTTGCTCCGTTGGTGGAGCCGGTTGGATGGCCCAACATTATATGCACCACTTCGAGTTTACGCAGGACACTTCTTTCTTGCTTGATCGGGCCATGCCAGCCATTAGGCAAGTAGCGCAATTTTACAGTGACTGGATTATAGAGGATCCGAGGGATGGAACACTCATATCTGCACCCTCCACTTCTCCTGAAAACCAATATATAGACGCAAGTGGCCAAAAGGTCGCTAGCTGCCTGGGAAGTGCCATGGATCAACAAATTATAGCAGAGGTATTCGATCATTATATACGATGCTGTGAGGTTTTGCAAAGGCAAGATGACCTTCTAAGAGAAGTTCAAAAGCAACTACCAAAACTACGCCCTGGCTTTGTGATCGGATCAGACGGTAGGATCCTAGAATGGGATCGTCCATATGATGAACCCGAACCAGGACATCGGCACATGTCTCATCTCTACGGCTTTCATCCTGGAACTGCTGTATCAAGTGATGACCACCCCGAGATCTACCAGGCAGTCCGAACAACATTGCAACATCGACTTGCAAATGGCGGAGCTGGAACAGGCTGGAGCAGAGCTTGGCTAATTAACTGTAGCGCGCGGCTAAAAGATGGTGAAATGGCCCACGATCATATCAAGGAGCTTTTTAAAAAGTCGATGTATGACAACCTGTTCGATGCCCACCCTCCTTTTCAAATCGACGGCAACTTTGGTTACACGGCGGGAGTAGCAGAAATGCTTATTCAATCTCACGAAAATAAACTCATCCGATTATTACCTGCACTTCCCACATCGTGGAGTACAGGACAGGTCACAGGACTAAAAGCCAGAGGGGCGCATGAAGTAGATATCCACTGGAAAAATAACACGCTTTGGAAAGCAATCATCACATCTAAAAATGATGATGTTATTACCCTAGCTTATGATGGCAGGAAATACAAGGTCAAAGTCAAAAAGGATAAACCATTTGTGTTTGAGCCCTTCAAAAACTAAATGGACGAGAAATCAAACAATCCAAAAACTTGATTGTTTCAGAATTCTTTAAGTAGAAACCCTATCGCAAGGCTATATCGAGCACTTCTACTTTTATTCGTTAGAATATTATAGTACATTAAAAAAGTGTACCAACCAGATTACCTAAGAGCCCGTCATCCCTTATGGATGTTTTGCTGTGTGTTTGTCTTGTTTTACCACATCGGCAATAGCCAGTCTTTCGTAGATGAAGCTTATTATCTGATAGATAGCCTGGACTTGACGCAGGTCTCTGCAAAAGACCAAAACCTCATACAATCTTCCCTTAGTAAATTTTATAATTGCGAAACCGACACCTGTAAGGCCCACGCCATCTCTCACCTGGTAGAAGAATGCTGGGATGCGTCCATATGGCCTAAATACAACCAGTGGCTGGAAAAATACTTACACGAAAGAGTCCAACTTGTCCAGGATTCTTCACTTGTCGCCCACCTAAAAAGTCTTTATGCAGGAGCATTGAGCAATAATGGCTACTTCTTCAATTTCAAAGGAGA
This sequence comes from Cyclobacteriaceae bacterium HetDA_MAG_MS6, assembly GCA_019192485.1. Classification (GTDB taxonomy): domain Bacteria; phylum Bacteroidota; class Bacteroidia; order Cytophagales; family Cyclobacteriaceae; genus MS6. Next base: position 1,634 of record JAHCMJ010000025.1, read on the forward strand.
AATTGACAAGGCACTTAGCTTCTACGATCAGGCTGCTCAGATACAAAGAGAAATTAGCGATTCTAGCGGGTTATCCATTACCTATATCAATAGTGCTTACATTTTGCTGAATCAAGGCCTCATCGACAGGGCATTAGATCACTATTACAATAGTTTGCGCATTGAGGAATTACTTGGAAACAACAGCGGAATGGCCACCGCCTACAACGCAATAGGATACGTTTTCTACAAGCAGGACAATGATAGCCTCGCCATTGAGAATTATCAAAATAGTCTTGTTATCAGAAAAGAGATAAAGGATGACTACGGTATAGCCACTTGCCTCAACAACCTCGGGTTGGTATTCAGAGATCGAAATGAATACACCAAGGCATTCCAGTATTTTAACGACTGCCTCGCTATCCAAAAGGAAATTGAAGATCTAAGTGGTGAGGCAATATCTCTTAGTAACCTGGCAATCCTGTATAGGAGGACTGGGCAAAAACAGAAGGCCATAAGCCATTATACTAAAAGTATCGAGCTATATCAAGCGCAAAAAGACATTGATGGCATCTCTTCGACACTCAATGCACTTGCAGATATTTATATTTCTGATGCAGACTACACCACAAGTCTGTCATATGCCCGAAAGAGCATGGAAATGGCTCGCAAGATCGGATACCCTGCAAGGATCAGAGATGCTGCTGCTAGTTTAGAGACTATCCACAAAATGACTGGGAATTGGAAAAGAGCTTATGAATATCAGCAAGTCTTTCATCAGATGAAAGATAGCCTCTTCAATGAAAATACAATCAGCAGTACTTTGCAAAAAAACTACCAATATGCTTTTGAGAAACAATCTCTAATTGATAGCCTGGAATCTGCTCGTCTTACGGCTCTCAAAGATCAGGAAATTGCTGCTCAAAAAATGGAGATCAAACAGAGCAATCAATTAAAAACCACAATGGCTGTTGGGTTGGTGGCCGTAACCATACTAGCATTGCTCGTATACCGTGGTTACAGACAAAAGTTAAGCATCAACAAAAAGATCATCCATCAAAAATACTTATTGGAAAAAAACAGAGATGAGATAAAAGTGATCAATGCCAGTCTGCAAGAAACTATCGAAAGGCTAAAGCAGACGCAGGAGCAACTCATACAGTCAGAAAAACTCGCCTCACTAGGGACTTTCACAGCAGGAATAGCCCACGAGATCAATAATCCGGTAAACTATATCTCAGGTGCTACACAAGTACTCTTTAGACTCCTTGAAGAAAACGAAATAAATGCAGACTCTCGGGAAGATTTGGAGATATCAAGAGCAGCCATTCAGAACGGATTACATAAGGTAAAAGGAATTATCACCAGCTTGGTCAATTATTCCCATGGCAACTCAGACGAATTTGTGAGATATGATCTGATACAATGCATCGAGGACGCTCTGACCATTCTCAAGGCTAACATAACCGAGTTTGCCCATGTCAGAAAGGAATACCCAGATGAATTAGCAATGGAATGCATTCCAGGTAGACTCAATCAAGTATTTGTTAACCTTATAGCAAACGCCTTGCAAGCTATTGCGGAAAATGGCAACATCGTCATCACAGCCCTAACGAAAAATAAGAATGTCGAGGTTACCGTAGAAGATGATGGAAGAGGTATTTCTCCTAAAAACTTAAAATCAGTTTTTGACCCGTTTTATACTACCAAACAAGTTGGTCTTGGCACAGGGTTGGGCCTCTACATCGTCCACGGCATCATCAAGGAGCACGGAGGAGATATCAAAATTGATTCGCAGGAAGGAATTGGTACCCAGGTCATGATCACAATGCCACTGATCCGTGAGGATATACGAATAGACTGATTAAACTTTTTTTGTGATAAAGACATGAATCCAATTGATTTCTTGACTTTGATCTCAATTGATGCCAAACGGTCCAAATACTATCTTTTGATTTTTTTGCAAAAGTTTTAAAATGAAATCAAATTGATATCTCCTTCAGTGATCTGCTTCAGCGTGCAAGAATCATTTTTAGAAATAATGCTAACCCATAATCTTTGTGAGTGGACAAGTGCTGATATTTGCTTTATGAACAAACCAGTTCAGATAGCATCCAAGGTAATTATGATCCTCTTGGTTTCGGGACCAATAGTGCTGATGGCCCAGGAAAATAAGACTGAAAGAGAAACCAGGATCAAAAAAAGTGACACTCCTTTGGAGATTTTGAATGTGTTAGAGCCATATCTAAAGGAGTCAACGAGGATCAAGTACTACAAGGAAATCGATGGTGATCATCGAAGTTTTGAAGTCAAGTTCAAATGGAAATCCAAGCGATATAGCATCGAATTTCTAGAAGACGTTCGACTAGAAGACATAGAGGTGACCATCCCCTTTGAGACCATTGATCAGGGCAGCAAGGAACAGATCCTACTAAAACTGCAGACGTATGACCGATACAAGGTCAGAAAAACCCAAAAACAGTATTCTTCCGATCAATCATCTGCAGCTGAGACAATCAGCAAAGCGATGCGAGGGAATAACGAAATCACCATTAGATATGAAATCGTATTAGATACTAAATCAAAAGGAGTTTGGTCCACTACAGAAATGACTTTTGATCAATCTGGTCAATTCCTCTTTGAAAAGCAGGTTATTAAACGATCTGAAGACCACATCTTATATTGATGAGGAGGTTTTCCGTCTTTGCCATACTGGTGATATCCGCAATGAAATGCCTAGGGCAGCAGGAAAAGGTACGTTTTGCATGGGAAGGGGGTGCGGCTCTTGACTACCAGGTTGGCAAATACTGGACTTTTAATAGTTCTGTATGGAAAAGAAGTATCTGGAGTACTTCCGATTTTGGTAACGACAAATCACTCAACGGAAACCTCGCTTTCCTTGAGGTCAATCAATTTGTAACGCAATCTATAAACAGAACTAAACTATCTGTCGGTTATAAATACAGGTGGGTTGACCCGAGAAGCGGCTCCAAGGCTTTTGAGCACAGACTGACGCAGCAAATGGCTCATACACATTTTGAAGACATTATTAGACTAGTCAGCCGTATCCGGATAGAGCAGCGAATCAGAGACACGTCATTTGCTCATCGTTACAGGTATCGTTTTTCAATTGATTTTCCGCTTTCAGGTGAAAATATTGACCCTGGCGAATGCTATATGGTGGGAACTAATGAAATCTTGTTTGAGGCTGTCAATGACGAACAAGATACCTGGGAAAATAGAAGTAGTATTAACTTGGGGTATTTGATCTCCAGCAACCAGAAGCTTGAACTAAGTTTTACCTATAGGCTGGAAGACCTCAATATAGAGACCAATGGTATCCTTTTCATTAACACTGGCTATTTCATTAGTTTAAAATAGTTGTGAAAGTGGTCAAAAGATCTAAAACAGACATCCCTGTACTTACACCAGACGAGATCAAAAAAGCCTTCCTCAAAGGGGATTATTTACTTGATGGTAAACTAAAAGAAGATCTATCTAAGTTTCACATTATTGAGATAGAGGAAATGCTACCATATATCAAGTTTCCAAATCCTCCTTTTAAAAACACTTCTCACGGGTTCATTTTGCTCTTAGAAGGAGATATGACTATCCAGCTTGATGGTCTAAGTTACGATTTTCAGCCTTGCGCTTTTATACTTACTCCTGCCGGGCAGATCAATAACTTTGTCCGGATGAGCCCGGATATTCAGGGTTTCATGGGAACTTTTGACGACCATTATTTTAACAATGATCAGCTAGCGCCTGGCATCAAAGCTTTTACTGGATTGCTCAATCCATTACAACTCCCCCACTTCCAGCTTGATGCCGAACTGACTCAGGTATTTTCCTCAATTTGTCAGCATCTGACATGGATATATCGACAATCCGTACCTAAGAGTTCTGATGTAATCGCCAATTATCTTTGGGCTTTGCTCTCAGAGCTTGAAATCCTGTTTGGAAACAAGAACAACAAAATCAGTTCTGGTAGTCAAAGGATCATTTTGAGTTTCAAAGAGTTGTTGGTCAGGACCATTCGAAAAAACCCTAGGCCCTCAACACTCGCCAGTGATCTAAACATCAGCGCCAATCACCTCAACAAAGTTTTGAAAAAATACACCCGCCATTCAACAAGTGAATGGATCACCAAAAGACAGGTCATAGAAGCGCAGCTGCTCCTGAAGCATTCTGAACTCACGGTAACTCAAATAGCTCAAGAATTATCGTTTGGCGATCTCTCATACTTTTCTAAAATTTTTCTAAAGCATACTGGCCTTTCCCCTAGTCAATACAGAAAAGATTGATTTTTACCAGATAATTCCGGTTTATTACTAAAACACAAGTAATCCAAGATTGATATTTGCTAGAAATCTTTTGTCCAATGACTTATTCATTTTTTCTCGCTACTCACTCCACATTTCGATGGCTGGTATTGGCATCAATAACCCTTTCGATTGCTCTTAGTGTTCAGGGTTTGATCAGTAAGCGTAGCTACTCGTCGATAGATAACTTATCCAGAATCATCGCGGGAGCGATTACTCATACACAACTCCTGATTGGTTTCATTTTCTATTTCGTTATCAGTCCTATCACACGGAGTTTTATGTCGAATGGTTCAGGAGGAAACGACCAGATAACATTTTTTGGCATTTATCACATTCTTATGATGACCACTGCCATCGTGGTCATGACCATTGGCAGCTCAAAAGCCAAGCGAATAGAAAATAGCGAGTTAAAGTTTAAGACCATTACTATGTGGTTTTCGATATCGCTGCTATTGATCCTACTCGCTATTCCTTGGTTTCGTCCTTTTCTTCGTACCTTTTAGTCCTTATGGCTTTATACAAGACTCCACTAGGACGTTTCAGAATCCTTGCCTTCCTGGAGGGTACATCACTATTAGCAATACTCATAGTTACTATGCCCTTGAAATATTTGGCAAACCTGCCGGAACCTAATCAAATCGTAGGTATGACGCATGGTTTACTATTTGTTCTGTACTGTTTATATGCCGTACAACTAAAAATCGAGCAAGGGTGGAAAACTAAAACACTACTACAAGCATTGCTAGCCTCCGTCATCCCTGGTGGTACCTTTTATTTTGATAAACGTGTCTTGAAGAACCTAGACTTCTAGACTTCAGACAAAATGATTGAAGTATTTAAGACTTCTCTGACTACTCAGCAACAGGCACATCTAGTTGAAAAAATCATAAATGAGTCCTTGACACATGTCAAAATGAGTTTCGATCTAGAAGACATTGACCACGTCTTGCGCATTCAAGGGGAGCAATTCTCTCCTAAGGAAGTCATTATAATCCTCGGCCGCAATAACTTCAAGTGTGAGGTATTAAGTGATTAAACTGACTACTTTACGGCGAAATTGATATCTGTGATCAACTCCTTCTCATCTACCTCTTCAGGACTATTCAAATAGACCTCGAAAGGATGAACACCTTTTTTAAGCTTGAGTTCTTTACCTCGTTGCATGGCATATAGCGTACTCCAGGCATTTCCAAGGTGATCATACTTGCCTACATGCCTAACAGTATGCACATTGCTACTTGGAATCTCCCCGGATACAAAACCATCGGGAAGATCCGAGGGAATGCTTTTTACCGCAACTCCAGAGGTATAAACTACTTTATCTTTCACAACATCCCATTTATGGTATTGGGAAAAGGCCGATTGATCTGCTATATCAGCATGCTCCTTCATGAAAGCTCCAAGCTTTCCAAAATCAGCCTCCATTTGGGGTCCTACATTGTTAATTGACGTGGATGTTTTGATGCCAATGTACTTGAAACCTGAAAAACTAGAATTTCCTCTAAATTCAAGTTTCGAATGGATCTTACCATCCTCTACCAACTCCTTCAGCATTCTCAGTCCCCGATCATAATCCATCCCCACAAAACCTTCCATCATCTTTTTCATCCAAAACATAAAAAATGGGAGGCTACTATCCATCAACCAGGAAACTTTTGTTTCATCCCCTTCGCTTTTAAGCTCAAACCGTACTTTCGCGTTGGATTTCCAAGGTTTCAGGAAATTGAGGTCATAATCAATTGATTTGGTTCCGTCTTCGGAGAGAATCTTCATGTTACCTGACCCAACCCTTTTACCTTCCCATTCATAAGACTTGCTGTCTGAGGCCACAGTCACTTTGGCACTCGGGTCCATAATCAACCAAGGAGACCAAGAGGTCCATTGATTGAAATCATTTAATACTTTAAAGATTTTGTCAGCCGAAGCATTGATATTGATCGACTTGTTGATGTGCATTTTAGGCATGGCGTAGTTTGATTTGATTTCACAAAAAAGGAATGAAAGGTCATCATAAATAGCAAAACAAACAAGTCTTCCTAACCTTCTTCTTTACCAGTCAATTAATACTTTCATTGCGATATTTTTCAAAAACTACCTAATAATGGGCCTTGTGACCTTACCTCCATCCCAAAGAACATGAATAAAATACATACCCCTACGCAAGCCTGATAAGTCAATTAGGTAATCCTCTCCTTCTAAGTCGATACTCATGGAGACATTTTTACCCTGTAGATCGGTCATTCTTATCTCCGGATTTTTGTCTCGAAAAAACATTGATCTGATAGTAAGTATGCCTCCTTGTGAGTCACTTACTGGATTAGGGAATACTAAAATATCATTTGCAGGAGATGACTGTCCCAAAATATCCACTGGACCAAGACTCTCCGCGAAGAGTGCCAAATCTCCCGACCTGGTTCTCCTAATGACTCCTTCTATCTTGAAATTCTCTGTAGGAGCACTTGCTCCAAAGAGTGAAGACTGCCTGTCCACAAAAGTGGTAAAATCACTCTCTTTAAGTTTTAATGCTACTTCAAATCCTAATGCTCCTGCCATCGAACTATTCCAATCAGCTGGATCTGCCAGTGAAGCATCATTAAGCGAAACGCGCAGAGATTCATGTGATTCTTGAAGGGATTCAACGGGCCTAACATCGACTACCCTGGAATTCTCTTGAATCAATCTAACTGAATCAGTAGCTACCCTAACCAACCCCAGATTTTGTTCAATTCGTCCTACTGCCGCTATACTATCCCCAGGAACTAAGCCCGACAAGAGTAGTTGAGGAGAAAACACGGAAATTCCCCGATCATTACTCTCCATTGATATATCAAGTCCTTTCTCACTAAAGTTCTGGCTATTGACAACGCCCAGAACCCGGGCGTACAAACCTTGCAATAGGGCCTGTCCCTCTTCATCTCTACCTGTTACCTCATCCACGGGAAAAGTAGGAATGCTACCAAGCCCTCCACCAGCACCTCGAAGTTCATAGTTAATCACTGAGCCATCAACTGAACTGACGGTATACAGGTTTCGCAGGTCGCTTGAAAAAGCAAGTCCCCGCTGATCCGTAGATACAATCTCCTCCAGGGCTTTTGACCAAAAAAGATCATTTTCAAAATCTCTATAGGTCAAAATAGGAGATATAGCCGCGCGATTAGCCAAATACCAAAACTGAGCTCCGGATCCCGCAATGATAGAGTTGGTACCAGCTTGAGAAATGGATTCTATTACTTGAAATGGCTCAAATTGAACGCCATCAGCACTAGAAAATACGTGTATATTTCTTCCACTATTTGCCGGCACAATGATCCACTTCCCATTCTTGGATATAGCAGAGCTACGAGCCAACTCACGACCAGATAGTTCAAAACCATCAGGCTGTCCATCCAGGTCATTGTCATCGCTACCAACGACAACGTTATACTCAGTTCCATTTCTTTCCAGAATGAATTGTCTGTTGCCAACGACAGATGCAACAAATACACGACCATTGTCATCGACAGTCGGATTTGTTAAACTCGTGGGACCGTCCCATTTTGCTTCAGGCTCGCCTGTATCAGGATGAAACCTGTAGATATCTGAATTGGAGATGACCACCAGAACATGACCCTCCTCATCCAAGCCAAGTCCCCTGATACTGGATACAGAAACATTGCTTCCATTAAAATCAAAACTTGTGACCGCGGGTACCCCGGCTCCTGAATAAGTAAGTGCATTTGAGGACAAGGTGTACGCAGTACCATCTGGATTGGAAACTTGAAATCCCCTGCCGGACCCAAACGAACCGTGCCAAACTCTACCATTGAGATCAACAGTGACGCCGTGTCCATTGGAGGCTGTGGTGGTCACATTAAATGCTGGATTAAAAATGTAGTCAGGCGAGACGATTTGTACTGGTCCGTCCAAAGGCTCCTCTGTCACTTTTACATTAAACTGGCTAGTCTCACCCACGGTAACATGTTTGCCATCACTCGCTGTGACTCTCTGATAAAATGTACCTTTAATATCTCCGGAAGCTTGTTGATCCAGAAAACCTACTAAGGCACCTTCGGTGAGTAAGTTGTAAGCATTTGCTTTTCCTACGGATGCCGACACCAATACTTCGCTAAAACTCTCATCAAGTGAAAGTTCATAGTAATACGTCACAGGATTGCTTTCCGCATCTTTGGCTGGATCCCATTCGACTGAAAAAACGCCTTGTGTATCTCTGACCAACAAAGTATCTGTCCCTTGTTGAGAAATGATACGTGTAGGAAAAGGAGCCGTATTTCGCTCTGGGTAAATTTGACTACGTAGCTCCCCCTGAGGATATGAAGAAGTTTTGATAAGGACATAAAGCGCTCCAACTGATAAAAGATCCTGTTGTGCATCTGTAAATGGCACTTCTATCTCAAAAGTCCCTGATTTACCATCATTAGTAGTCACCTCTGGGAAAAATAGAGGCTCACCGGTTTCATCGTGCTGCCCTTGATAAATGGCTAAAGCCAGAAAATCTTCGATCAACTCACCTTCGAGGTTGGCGAAAGCACCTGATATGCGAACTACGTTATTACCTAGTTGGGTCGCTGATACAGATCCTTCTGCTTCACTTTCAACTAATGCAGATAAATGCTGTGAGGACAGATTTCCGGAAGCATCCTGAATCCCTGGAACATCTCGTCTCACAACGAATCCGCTAAACCCGTTAACAATCTCGGGAAGTGTCTGCTCCTCCACTAACTCAAGTCTCTCAGGTAGATCAACGGGCATCTCAAAAGTATTGTAGATCAGTGTGTCTTGGTCAGTAAAGACATCCACCAGGGTAAAGGAGCTAATAGGTTCTGACTCCGTACCGATCAAAACTCTTGCTCCTGGTCCTGCTGCTCCGGCGTTTAGCAACTCTACCTGTCCTCTTCGTGCCGGATAGTAAACATGGTGATGTCCACTGAAATAGGTATGCACATCCAGGTCTTGCATCATTTGCAAAAGGGAATCTGCATTTTTAAGTACATTACCCTCGCTATTTCTTTCGGTTGCTACATCATATAGAGGAAGGTGCCCTATTATAAATCTATACTTTGCATTTTGTGCTGTAGTGCTTTCAAGTTGAGACCTCACCCAACTGAGCTCCTCTTGAGAGATAGTTGCATCATTGGCATTCCATGACACCATAAATAGTTCTCCGTTCTCTTTCTCCAAAAAAGATTGATAAAAAGGATAATGAGCAGTATCTACAGGGAAGTATCCTGGAAAGTGGCCAGGTGTATTCCAATACCTTTCCGCAGCCGCAATATCTACATCGATTGCAGCGTCATGATTGCCAAGAGTGAAGGCAAATGGTATATCCATCTCTCTGAGGGGTGCACCAATAAATTCATCGAAACCAGCCCACATGGCATCCACATCGGAAGCAGAAAGTGCTGTTGATTGCCCTGCGATAATATCTCCGCCGCAGATAACAAGGTCTGGATTGTATGTCGGCATGCGATCGATAAGCTCAATGATTCGGTTTTCATATGTCACCGAACCAAAACTTCCGTTGAGATCACTTATCACGGCTATCCTTACATCTCCCTTAGTAGGAAGGGTCTCGATCACAGCTGGTTTTGATGTTTTTTGCCCATCATCTGTTTCTACCTCGAAACGCAGCACCACTTCCTGACTAGCTCTATCAGTAACAATGTATTCAAAATCCACAGTATCATCGGTGCCGCTCAATGCTATTGGCCCTTCGATTAGAACTTCCTCTGATTGATCTACTGATTTAAATATTCGTAAAGCAGACAAAGCACCCGTAGTCCCCTCTAGGAGGCCGGCACTCACGGTGTATCTTGCTGTATCTAAAGACTCCACCTTGAGAAGCATATCTGGATCTATTGCTACTTGAAAGGATTGTAACGTCGCTTCATATATCTCCTTGACCGTAATACCTCTATCATCAGTTATCTCAAACTCAAAAGTGAGCTGCTCATCTTCATCGATCAGTTCATAGCTAAACGCCTTCGTAAATGATAGGACTTGATCCAAACTTTCAACAGAAAGTTCTGCGCGTATTCCATCGTCTTTGGTAACGAAAATCTGTAGCTGCTCCAATTTCACACCACTGTTAGGAGAATTGATGTTCACATCAAATGCTAATGTGGATCCCCTGACATGATCACCCATGTTGCCATCGGATAATGTTACAATAGGCTCACTTTCACCCACCTTCCTCAATTCAATGGCATCTACAGTGACGAGACCGCCATCACTTACCAAATCCGAGACAAATAGAGAGTCAGCTGGCCCTAGGTGAAAACTACCAAGTACATTAAACTGATCTCCTGACAGGGCACTTGATTGATCCACTCTCACCGTATCATTATCTAACCCAGATTTGGATATCACATAGGGAGTCTCTTTAGACCTATTAGAGGAGGGTACCCACCACGCTGCCACTTCGTAGAGAGCGGGTTGCAAAGCCTGAAAGTTATAGGCTGCATAACTCTCTCCAGTCCCAGCTTCTTTGAAGCGTGCTTTTGAAGAACCGTAAAAACCATTATTAGCGGTCTCTGTCCAAGATCCGTTGATTTCAGTATACCTATCTGGATCTTCAGTATCAAAAATGAGTGTCTTGAGCGTCAATAGAAGGACTGACGGTACTGGTCGCATCCCAGTGGCATCACTAGGCCTGTTGATGACTTCATCATTAACGATCATAGCCGATGATCCCCCACCATCCAGATTCATGGCTTCTACCGCTCCTAATTCTTTCATCATTTGAGCTACCTCCGGCAGTGTCGCCCCTAAACTAAACCCAGGTGCACGACCATCGATGACCATCAAAATGGCTTCGTTATCAGCAGTATAACCAATAGCTGTTCTAGGCTCTCTATTCCCGTTGTTGACGTCGATGAGCTCCTCTCCATCGGTGACACGAATCTGGCCGTTTTCCACCAGTACGGGAGACCCACCAATGGCTGTGGCTACATCCCAAATAGTACCTCCCTCCGGGAAAGACTCCGATGGTTGAGGTTGAGGAGCGGTATTTAAAGCATTGGGACTGGGAATGGGATAAGCATAGGTTGTATTGGCAATGCCCACATTATAAATCCAGGCTACATCGGCTTGACCATCATTCAAGATACCAAAAGCTCCCCTCGTGGGATAGTATGTGGTGGCGGCACCTTCAAATGTCCTGGATACTGCTTTAATATTAGTTGAAAGTACCTGGCCTTCCTCTAAAACCAAACTAAATGAACTGGTACCCCCAAAGAAACCTGCATTAATCGCAGCGAATACTTTGTCCTCTTCTCGTTGTGCAAAATCAAGTGGTGTCCTGTTGGTACCATTTCCTTGCACGGCCTTTAAACGAATATTTTGATCGGCAAGATTGACCAACACATATTGAGCATTGAGCTCACTTCCGCCAGGTAAAGGAGTATTAGTTTTAAAAACTTGAATGGAGGGGAACAGTTGATCATTTATATCTGTGACTGGCTCCCAGACCAAGTTCAAATCCTGACCAAAAATTTTCGTGGACAGGGAAATCGTCAAGATGGCTAGCAATACAGTTCTCATCTGTTATCTGGTTTAAGTTGAGTTGTCTTCGGCCCTGTTTCCTTCGAATAGCTAAGTAAAAAAATGACGCAATCAACTATTCCTTGAGATAAGGCAAATATTAGTGAAAATCAAAATGTGCTCGTGCAAATTAGCTATTATAATTGATTACAAAAAATGAAGACTAGCTGATTTTAATCAATAAACTTCAAAACGAATGGCTCTGATCTTGGGGTAAAGAACCTTATTTTGAGTTGGAGCCTGATGTTGTGAGCAGACCTGGATTCTGAGTTACTGGTATTCAAACCCTCTTATCATCACGATACACTTCCAATCACGATTAGCAGAATGAAAAAAATGCGAGGGTCTTATGCCTTCATGCCTACTTCGACATGTAAAAGCTCTTAACTAGGGGTTTGGTCGGTTTTGGATTGGAACAGAAATAGGGAGATAGCTTAAAAATAACACGATAAAACAAAAACAGGACCGGCAATACATGTTTGTTTGCAGACCCTGTCTTGAATTTATTGATCTAGTGTGAGTAGATGCTGATCAAGTAGTTGATCAATGCTTTTTGCTTATAGCTTTCTTTCGATACTTAAATGGTGTACATTTTGGCGGATGTGACTTACCAAACGGGCCACATGATGTATGTATTTATAGGTAAGAGTCTCTAATGCTTCCACATGGCGAATGTTTTCTCTCTCCCATATTTCCCGATTATCGACACTTGCATCTGCTTGCAGATTACCCCGTTCTTCACATTCCTGCTCTAAGTGCTTTTTAAAACCCTGGATATCGTATTTGATCTCGAGTTTCTCTATTTGGTGCAAGGTAGTCTTGATCTTGTGCTTAGCATGTCCAATCGTCTTCATCTCCACTAATCGATCATACAGCAGATGATCAAACTCATATATCCTATCCAGGACGTCAATGACTTCCTTTCGAAAGGATCCGCTCATACAATAAACAGATAGACCTCGATAGGTCTCAAGTTTATCGGAAACAGCCTGCCATCGTTGGGAAAGTACCTCGAAGTTTAATACAGCCTGGTTAATCGAATCGTTTTCAAAAGGGTTTGCTTGAGTAAAAAGTGAGGATGCGATCAGTGTCGCTGATAACATAATGCGGTTCATAAGTTGGTGCTCTCTGGTTCTTTTCAAATAAAGGAATAGGTAACCGGAGAAAAAGAAGTTTGTTACATGAATCGGAATAAACGACGCTAAACGGGAATAAATCAGAAGATTCCAATCGCGAAAATGAGGTTCCCCCACAGTTTTTTACAATATAGAATGCCGATTCTTACCTACAACTTTGAAAGTGCCGGCAACATAGTGTCACCCTTTAACTGATGTTGCTCATGTTGGGTCAGTATCTTATCTAGTAGCTCGATAGCACGGACTATGTATGGACCTTTGTTTAACATCACACATTCTGCTTTCATGGACTGCACGGCATCTGTGATCTCTGAGCGTGAGGGTCGTCCTTTTTTTGCTAGATTTTCCAAAACCTGAGTGGCCCAGATAACCGGAATATGTGCAGCACTGCATAAGGCTAAGATTTCCTTTTGTACCCACCCAATACGTTCCCACCCAGCTTCTACGGCCAGATCTCCTCGAGCAATCATCACACCTACTAAAGGCAGTTTCATGGATTCTAACAAAATTTCTGGTAAATGATTGAAAGCCTTTTGTGTTTCGATCTTGAGAACCACTCCCAGAGTGTTTTCCACTCCAAGCTCCATGAGCAACTCGTGTACTTCTCTCACTTCCTCAGCACTATTGATAAAAGAGCAGTTGACAATATCCGCATGCTTGGCCACGAACTTCAAGTCAGCTCTATCTTTCAGCGTCAGACCTTTTATCTTCAGGTTAGTAGCAGGTAAGTTGATGCCTTTATCGGATTTTAACTTGGCTCCGCCAGGCCTTGCTCGGAGGATACGCACCATCACCTGATCTTTATCTTTTCTTATGATCTCTCCCGTGATCTTACCATCATCAAAATAGATTTCTTCACCTACCTCAACATCCTGGAACAGCTCAGCACACGCACATGATATTTTTGCCTGCAGCGAAAAATCTCCGTGTTCCTCAATTTTAGAGGGCATTCCATTTGGTATTTGTTTTGTGACCAGCAATTGATCTCCTTCCTCAAGTAGAATGAAACGTTCTTTTTCCGGTAGATCACCAACTTTGGTGGTATTCCCATTCGCTTCAAGCGTCATACCTGTTTCAAAGTAGATTGACTTTGGGAAGAGTGCTTCAGCAAAACCTTGTCCTGTCCTGACTACCTTCAATTTGCACTTTCTTCCTCTGGTGTCTGTCAACCTAATGATCATATCCAATTGGAGTGATGCTATCCAATCTCGATCTACCGGAATATCATTTTGTCTAACACGGATGGGCCTGAATCTGATACAAGCCGGACGGATCACTTTGCCTCGATCATCGCGTTGTGGTCTTACCTTTATCACTCGTGGTCCTGGAGCAATTGGCCCAGTCCGTATCTTAGGGCCTCCGAGATCCATTGCAATTTTCACCTCTTTGCCTAGCATCTTGGATGCATTCCTAGTATGATGAATCATCTTTAGCCACTCCGTCGAACTATCATGTGCACAATTGATGCGTGCACAGTCCATCCCGGCTTCTATCATCATCTGGGCTAAAGAACTATCGTATGCTCCTTCCGAGGGCATGGTCACCATAATCCTAACCCTTCGATCACTTTTCAGCGATCCCAACAGGTTAGCAGTATTTTCCTTAAGACTCTTGCGCGCAGCTTTAATGTTGATCTCGCCCTTCTTAAAGTCACTTTGTAGACCCGCAAAAGCCTGAACAAAAAAACTACTGCGTCTCAAGCTGTAAAGGACATGCGCTTCTGCCCTGGCAAGACGGGATAGTCCTAACAATCCTAATTTTCTTTGGACTTCCGACATACTATAAGCTCTAAGTCCAAGGTAGTGAGCGAGGTTTTTTGCACTCTTTCGATATTTGGAGTGTACGCTATGGATCCTGTCGTGATAGAGAAGCTCCTTGTCCTTAGCATGGACGATTACTTCGTCAAGCTGCTCTTTCAGCCTAAGAAGTTTCGTCGCATTCATATATCAGCCAATTTTAAATTGATATTGAAGTATCACAGCCTGTCGTCTTCCGGCGGATTTATTGATCTCGCCTTGCTGCTTTACCAAAGGCCAACTTTGGTAGCCTAAGGTAAACTTGGAGCGATGTCCATTCAATAAATAGTTTAATCCGGATTCCCATTGGATGGTGCGCCCATGTATGGCGTCGAAGTTAGCATTTTCTAAAGAACCATAAACCTGAGTAGCCTTATCTCCTGATAATGGTTTTAACAGAGCTCCTTGAAAAAAAACTATGCTCCCTGACCCTGCTACCACCCTGCTATTGCCTTTGCTATTGAGGTAATTGCTAGTGATAACCCCTTCTGCTGGGTTATTGGGACCAATTTGCCTCAAAAAATCAGGGCCCAGGTTATGATAAAAGTATCCAGTATAGAAGGTCAATATTACATCTCTGATAAAAGGTCTTTCATAAAAGAGATCCATAGCAAAAGACGTAGCAGAATGATACACAGTATCGAGACCGCTCAAATATCTAGTGGCCTCAGGTTCGTGAAAAAAACCTGCACCAATTGTCAACAAATTCTTATCCCCAAGATAAGTGGCCGGAGCAAAAGGGGATACTTGACTTTCAACATCTAATAGGTGAAACTTAAAATATCCAGATATTTGAAATGCAGAAGCCTCAGGTGCCACCGTCGCTACCTTGGAAATAGTCGGATTAACTGCATTACCATATGGTTTAGCAAAGGCGATTCGATAATCAAAACGCTTGAGTTGCCCTTTCGCAAAAACGCCAATCTTTCGCATAAAATCATCGGAGTAGTTGAGCAACGGCAAAGCCATATACTGGATATCTACACTCAATGCACTACTGGTGGCAGAAGCAGCATATCTGGACAACCCGGTCCAGGCATTTTTTCCTGCTCCTACACTAAATGCATCGGAGAATTTGTATGTGATATAAGCATCAAGAAGTTTAGGATATTCATTTGTACGGTTTGTAGGTCTGACATTATTGTTGCCAAAAGACATCACAAAACTGGTTTGTTCGTTCCATTGGCCATATACCTTGAGCCGGTAACGCCTCATAGAAATATCCCAAAAATCAGTTGTGATTGCCTCGTCAATAGTTGACCCTGGATTCAAATCCACATATCTGGTCCAAAATTGACCAGATGCAGCAAATCCCACATAGCTTGCTTTGTCATGGTTTAGCGTATACTTTATTTTTTGTGAGATGCCCAGATGACTGGCAATGAGCAAGACGGCAACTAAAAATTTAGTCATAATCGCTTGGTGCTATGAAGTATTGGTCTTCTTCTTAACAGTAGCTAAAGTAGTGCGAGTCGCACCTTTGATCTATGGCAGCTATCAATGACAAATATGACAGAAGTCATGGTTAGTGCTGACATTGCGATAACATCAAGGAACAGACTCAACGGGTAGGTAGGATTGTAAAAATTTTAAAGATTCGGGCAAAATACCAGCTCTTATTTGATCACGTGAAACTGTTAAGGTGTCACTCACCTGCAAAAATTTGGCATTAGAGAGTGCATTTTCTAGTAATTGTCCGAAATCAGCAGTCCTTAACTCCCTGATTTGAGATGCTATTCGTTTGTTCACGTAATCCCTCTTATATTTCTTCTTACGTTTCCCACTCCAAAACCATTTTGCTTGGCTATCTGCCCTGTTTTTAAAGGACTGAACTTCAGGGGCAGAAGGATAATACCAAATGGTATCCTGGTTGCTAAACCCTAACCCCTTGAACTCATTGCTCTTAATCAGTAAATCATCTCTAGCAATTGTATTGTCCTCTGACACAATGTGATCTAAAGCGATACCTTTCAAAGTATCTCCAGTTAACACACCATACCAAGTACTATAGCGACTAACCGGAAAAGTATCTTGAGCTATTGAGAACTTCCATAGATGTGTTTTATGTCTCAGCGATTGTACAGCCTCTGCATCAATATTATAGTAGCTAGACATTAATTTACTTAGCTGAACGCAATCATCTAAGGACAATATCGTGTCACCTTCATGGTTCAACCAATGATGAATATTCTTGGTTGGAAAGACCTTGTCAGGAAAGTTGTCAATATACTTCACATTTAGTGTATCATTCGTCGTACCAATGGCCTTTTGCTTATCAATAAAAGTAGTATCGCCTATCACGTATTGCTCCACCGTTGAGCCTATAATAGCTGTCAGCCGCTGAAAAGCATCCCATTTATGCTTGAGCATGTGACGATGAATATTGCCAATAATGAAGCTATTCTGGTTCCTGATATACTGTACGTACTCATCATCTTCTGATACAATCTGCCACCAAGAATGAGCTGACGGATTTTTCTCGGTAAAGTCCTGTATCCACGAATTTATCACTCGCTGTTCGGGATAAAACCATACAGAATCAAGTCGGTCTAGCTGCACCCATTTACTGATGCCAGTATATCTGTTTACCGTATCCAAGTATGTCAACCCAGCATTTATCTCACGCTCTGTTGATTTCATCCAGGATATCTCTCCTGTGGTCAGTGCCACATCCTGTAAAAACTCATATCTACTTGCGAAACGTTGAACCGGATAGGGCCTGCCGTGTACATAAACATTGGACTGCAGTAATTGGTCTCTACTCGCTACTACAGCCGCGCTATCAGTATGGTATTCAGAAAAAAACAGCGAATCGACTGTCTGCATACTCAGAGTAGAAAGTGAGTCTGAGCTTAGCGAGGCATCGAAATAACTAAAGAAGTCATCATAGATGATCACATCATCGATGCCATCCGGTATAAGCAGTGAAAAAAAGCTTTTGAGGTTTTCTTCGGCATTGTCCTTCGCTTTCTCAAGAATCTCAGCGTGAAGTGCATTCTGCCGGAGCTTTTGCATACTGAGCGTCTTGACCATTCTCATGTACTCGGGTTTTCTGGCCTTCTTAGTAGCCAAAACCACTTCAAAACCCTTAATCTGCTTCTCCGGTATAAACCACGGATTAATCGTGCATACTAGTATCTGAGGTCGCATACCAATAAGTTGAATGATTTTTCGCTCGGCATCGTACTTGAAATTACGCTCATTGAAGGTTCCGAAATCTATACCTGCCTTCACCCATCCTCTGCCTAATACGACAATTTGGCTTTTCTTGAACTTTTTATCTGCTGTGCGTACACCGATCTCATTTGTCTTGATCTGAGCAAAATCCGCCTGGCTCATCTTGATTTTTTGCAACTCTCCTTCTAGGTTCGAACTTTTGTAAAGCGCTTTTAGAAACTTGATTTCACTTTTATCCTTGCCATCGAAGTATCTGGGAATCACAAATTCGAGGTAGGTCTGATAATAAGGGTGCTGAGTAACACTGGTATACTCATGATAGAAAAAGCTATACAGCTTTCGCCCCTGATTCAAACCTCTAATATTGAGGTTTGACTTGCGGTCATGCAGGTCATTCAAAGCCTCGAAAAAGCGCTCCTCTACAAACCGAAGTTGGACACTGTCGTGGTCGGCGTTCTCCAATATCTCCTCGATGATAGCCTCTTGAAGAGAGGTTAGCACCTCTCCATAATACTCCGCAGTGATCAGTTTACCTATTTCCTTGATACTACGAACGGTGACAGGAGTATCTTCTAAAGTTTGCTTCTTGGTAGACAACAGTCCAAATGGATCAAAAAAGCTAAAGGCGAAAACCCCAACCGCCACAATAGCGATCTGTAGAAAAAGACTGATATCTGCCCAAAACTTCAGCATTACTGCTCTATGTCATTATCAAGTTTGATTTCTTCTATGAGTTGCCCTGGCTTGAAAGTAACGTATACCTCTTCATAACCAAGGTTTTTAAGCATGCCTTCCATCATGATCCGCGTTTTATCTTCCGTAGCCTTCTCAATACCTGTGTATCTCAGGTTGTTTCTGATATCCAACTCCGCCATCATATAAAATTTTTCATGATCGAGAATATCAATTTTATTGAGGAATGCATTTCTGGTGATCGTGCTGTCTATGCGATATTTTGAAAACGGGTAACTGAAATCTAACACTTCCACATGCGGCAGGTCAATCTCTATGCGCTTATCCTGAATGACAATGTCACCTGGATCAAGTTTACTCAGATCGACACCTGCTGTAATCGTGGCTTGGGTATAGGCTGCAAAATGCGCCTTATTGACTTTGATGAACCCTAATAGTTTTCGTTCTTGAGTTCCTAAAACTACTTTGTCAATGGTCGTCTCAGTAGTAGCCAGTTTAGCAGCACTCTTCACTTTACTTACCACAAGATATCTCTCGTCCTCCTGTTTGCAGGAGGTGATCACCAAGAAAAGCAATAAGCAAGCTGCCAAAGTCCTCATCAACCAACAGCACCTTTTTGATCAAAATCAGTTGCGTCCCCAGTATCTGTGGTCTCAGGATTATGCCCTGTCTTCAGCATGCGCTTAGCTTGCCCTGCTTGATCTGTCGATATTGGTGTTACTATTGTAGTGTCTTGTTTAGGTTTTGGAGTGGAGGAAACTGGATTTATCGTGCTGGCAGCAGATCCCTGCGGACCATAAACACCCTGATTTCTGCTAGAAATAGCTTGAAGCGATTTATTGCCAAAGTAAAAGGCGATCATCATCAGAAATGCGGTCTTGAAGAACTCAAAGTTGTCCACATAGTATTGATTGG
This sequence comes from Cyclobacteriaceae bacterium HetDA_MAG_MS6, assembly GCA_019192485.1. Taxonomy (GTDB): domain Bacteria; phylum Bacteroidota; class Bacteroidia; order Cytophagales; family Cyclobacteriaceae; genus MS6. Next base: position 21,194 of record JAHCMJ010000025.1, read on the forward strand.
CATCGTAAGTTCGCCCCATCTGAAATGAAGCTATCACCACCGCTAATCCCGCGACTAGCATGGACAGCGCAATCGTACCTCGAACTGTGCCGGGTGGCAATCCCAACGTCTCATGCTCATGTGGGTTCTTTACGGGCTCGTCAGCGTGGATATCTCCTTTACCCAACTCCTGCTTCACATCGTCCAATTTTTTCCAGTCTTCATCTTCCCATCCCATATTGACATTGTAGAAGTAGATGGCCCATATGTAGTAAACTACCAGAGTAACAATCCAAGTCAGTATGATAGAGGCAGCTAGATTAAAGAAAAACTCTTCTGGTGAACGGAAGAAGCCTAGAATGGCTGTTAAAACGGCAACTAGTCCCAAGTAGGCACCAATGGCAGCAACAAGATTTTGTTTGTTTTTCATGCTATGGTCTCTTTAATATCTTATCACGAAGCCCTGTTTTCGAACCATGCCTCGTCATGAATCTTGATCATTATTTTTTGCTCCTGCTCCAGTGCAGAGCTGAGTACACCGTAAATCCTTTTAAATGTATTTCTGCTATTGGTCAGAAAGGTGTTGGCATCACTGACTGATAGACTGTCGGATACCAGAATGCACCCCTCTGTATCTGTATGGTCTCCTCCATTGTGAATGTAGATGGTAGTAAAACCGGGGACTTCTTGTAATTGTAGATGATAGGTAAACCATTCAGGATTCTTCTCCCGATACTTCAAAGTCAATGGCGTATCTGTTTTGTTAAATGTAACCTGATATGCCCCTGCAGGTATCCTCGTATTTCCTGGCACCTTGATTTCTTGATGAGTATCCTCAAGCGTATAGCAATAGAAGCTATCATTTATGTATAACAAACCAACAGTTGTGTCACCGTCATCACTGTAGCGTAGCAGAGTCAGCCTAACATCTGCTTTGGGAGTCAGACCCTCTTGATTGGCTGTGGTGTACACCACGTCTTCCTGCTTACCCTCCAAGAGTTGTTTGAAGTATTCGACAATGGATTTTCCTCCTTTGACAATAGTACCGATCAGTCCTAGTATCCAAATCCAGATGTCCTCCAGGACTTCAGGGTTTTTATAAAGCGCAAATAGGGCGAAGGTGGCAATAGCCACGAAAATCAATAGGAGGGCTCTTTTCATTGCTGGGTATCGATGTAGCCTTTGCTGACCCAACCCGTCACTTTAGTCTCCACCTTATACCAACCGTTGTCTTCGTCTAGTATTTTAACTTCAGCACCCTTTTGCAACGGCTGGGCTACCTTAATAAATTGTGAGCCGGCACCGTCACGAATGTTTAGCTTACTTGCATCAACAAGACCTTTCTCTGGTAGATTCTGAATAGCGATGTCATCTGTGGAACGGTCCTCGTGTAGAATATTTTTCCTGAATGTATCCAAGTCGAAAGCCGGTCCAGGATCTTGTTTTCTATTAGGAGCTATTTCTTCATGCCCAAGAATAGACTTCAAGCTATACTCTGCGACTAGTAGCTCGGCAACTTCTTGGACCACCTCAAGTTGTTGGGTAGTATAAGTCTGCCAATAACGTGGCGATGTCTCATTGCGATGAGTCGCTTGTATGACTTCGTCTTCAGGGTATTTACCTCCAAACCATGCCTGGTACTGATTGCCCGCTTTGGTCAATATACCTGCATTGTCCATCTCAATACCGATAGAATATTTATTGAACCCTGAACGACCTCCATAACTACTCACACCGGCATGCCAGGCAACTTTATCAAATGGGACTAGTTGATAGATATTTCCATCCCTGCCTACAACCAAGTGGGCGGAGGCCTTAACATTAGGTTTTGATAGGTAGTTAGCAGATGACAATGCACTCCGACCTGCGGTATAGTGCATGATCAAGGTGTCGAGTATTCCTCCGGCATCTGCGTAGGTTTTACTATTCTTTGAGACCGTTCTTGCTGTGAAGTCATTAATAGTGACTTCTGAACTAACCAATTTGTGATCAGAAATAGTGAGGTTCATGACATATCCTAATGAGGCCATAAGATAGAAGTATTTCTAATATCACGCAACGCTAAAATGAATTATCTCGGAGGGCTCCTTCTTTTAGGCCGCTTTCACTTTGAAAAATTTGCCAATACCGGCTACAAGCCGCGGGTATGACACCGAAGACTTTTCAATAAAATCCAGTAGGTCTTCTTTCAAAACCGCATGCACATAACGGCTATCTGCGGAAATTACAATTGTCTTCGTTGTGGGATTAAGCTTCTCTAGGATAAAATGACCTTCTTCTAAAGAACTGACATCTATTATGATCAGATCAGGGCTGTGGCTTTGTAATAAATTGAAAAGGTCCGTATTCTCGTCGATAGCAGCCTCTAGCTCCACAGTAGGGGTCTTCTCGATGAAGTCAGCTATGAGTTCCAGGGCAAACCTGTCTCTGCTATAAGCTATGCACTTTACCTTTTTCAATTCTTCATGCTTCAGATATTAAAAGTACAAATACCCTTTCAGAACGTCGTGCAAGAATCGGTGGTCAACCAGATAGTATCGATAAAATCTACTGTAATGAGGTTAAAGGAAAATTACATGGTTCTAACTCTACTCATTAAAGTCGGTCTCATAGACTGACTGACAGGAATTATCTTCTCTCCTATTTGTAGATTGGAAAGATCAATGTTTTTGATTTGGTCAAGTCTCACAATGTATGATCGATGTACTCTGATAAAATCGGCTGAAAGCGACTTTTCCATTTTACCCATCGTAGAGTGAACGATAAAAACCTTTGTAGGAGTAAAGACCTTTACATAATCTCCGCATGCTTCAAGGTATTTGATGTCCTTCGTAGCTACGTTGACCAAAAGCGATTCTTCCTTTATAAACAAAGACTCGGTGGTGTGTTCCTTTTCAGGGATTTTGGCGCCTTTCACTTTATTGACAGCTTTCAAAAACCTCGGATAACTATCCACCGGCTTTAGCAGATAATCTGTCACGTCCAATTCAAAGGCCTCAATGGCATATTCTTTATTGCCAGTTACGATAATGGTTGCCGGACATTTTGGAAGTGACTTAATCAACTCCAAGCCATTCAGGTCTGGCATTTGTACATCGAGCAATAGCAGATCAGGAGCGTCATTTACTATGCTTTCCATAGCCTCCACGGGATTGGTGAATGAGGCTTGCAACTTCAAAAAATTTGTCTTTTCCACAAAACTGCTAATGATCTCCACCTGAACCGGGTCATCGTCTACTACAACGACTTTTAATTTATCACTGCTCATCTTCTTGTTTATTAGTCTCCATGAGTTCTTCAAATATCTTCTCCATTCCCTGCTGAAATTGAATACTTTTTGCGATGATCATGTGTTCTGGTATATCTCTTAGCACCATTTGTTCGAGCTCCACTGCCACATCGGCCAAGTGATCCATCCCAACGTATCTCAAACTAGACTTATTTTTATGTGCTAACTCTCTTATTTGGTGCTTATCTAATTTATCTACCGCTATCCCCAGACTGTTGATATCAGCCTCCAGGGATTCAATGAATATTTTAATGAACTTTTCGGTTTTAGTACTATCCTGTCCCAGAAGCTTTTCAATATTTTTAATGATTATATCTGCTCCAGAGCTATGTATTGCTGCTGCCGATCCTCGGAGATGTTCTCGAAGCCGTTGATAAAACTCCCGTGGATGGAAAGGCTTCGTAACAAAACCGCTCATACCCAACTTAAATACCTTATCTCTGACATCACTCATTGCTGATGCCGTCAAAGCAACTACTGGGATACTTTGAAGATACTCATCTTCGCTTGCTCGTATTTTCTTTATTGTTTGGTACCCGTCGAGAACGGGCATCTGCAAGTCTAAGAGAATTAAATCATATCTGTTTTGCTCCAGTTTGTCGAGTGCCTCCTGTCCGTTTTCCGCCTCATCGACTTGACATTGCCACGAGTGTAAAAAATCCCTTGCGATCGCCCTGTTAAAGATATTGTCTTCGACCAACAAAATTTTAGCCTCTAATGGCGTGTATTCGTCGGAAACACCATCATTCTTGGGTTGGGCATTTTCAACTCTTTTAAGGACTAATGTGAAATAAAATACAGATCCGTTGTCCTGGGTACTCTTCAGCTGAATTTCACTATTCATCAATTCCAGAAGTTTCTTGGTGATGGATAGTCCAAGACCTGATCCTCCAAACTTCCTCGTTGTACTTCTATCTGCTTGCGTAAATACTTCAAAGATTCCCTCTTGATGCTCTTGTGAGATTCCAATACCAGTATCTTTTACCTCTACCAAAATTTCATCATAATCATCATGCTCTCCTGTTCTTGAAACAACCAGATCAATTACACCTTCTTTCGTGAATTTCACAGCGTTATTGACCAAATTGTGAAAGACTTGCGTAATGCGCACTGAATCTCCTATAAAACCCGATCCCAATGATGAGTCATATGACAATTGAACAGCAACTCCTTTTTCCGCTGCCTGTATTTTATAATTAGCGGTTATGCCTTCGCATATTTCCAAAAGATCAAACTCAGCCTCATCCAGGGTGATTTTACCTTCTTCAATTTTGTTAAAGTCAAGGATATCATTGACAATGGCCAATAAGTTATCTCCGCTGTATTTTAGGATCTTCAGGTGATCTGCTTGTTCTGGCAGTGGCGAGCCATTAGAGAGCAAATGCGTCACGCCAATGATCCCATTTAGCGGGGTCCTGATCTCATGAGACATCATTGACAAGAAGCTTGCTTTGGCGTCTGAAGCTGCTTCTGCTTTCTCTTTGGCCTCTTTCAAAGAGTCATATGCAATACCATTTTCTATGGCTGAGCCTATCCAGTTGGCAAATAGTTGCATAAATTCTCCTTCATAGCTACTAAAGGACACTGGTCTTCTTGTTTGATCCGAGAAGTTTACGGTACCGTATTTCTCATTTCCTACTTTGATCACGGCTCCAATATATGACTCAACGTGCATGATTTGATGACAGGGATGTCCAGCATAGGATGAATCGCTTGCTCTATCGATGAGTAGGACATTATCATTTTTAAAGGTCAATTCACAAAATGTGTCTTTTAAATCAAAGACCTGACCATCTAAGGAATCAACATTGTCTCCAGTCGCACTATGAACAACCTCATAATTATCATCAACGATCTTGCTTACTATACCTGTCGCCAATCCTAAGTGCTTTCCTATGACTTTGAGGGCTACTTCCAAAAGTTGCTTGGTATTGTAATTCTTAGCGGCTAACTCATTCAGCAGCTGCAACCCCTCTTTGTACTTGGTGACTTGCTGCACTCTTCGATATTTTTCCGTGGAGTCTCGGCTAAAAACCGAAACGCCGATTACTTTTCCAAAATCATCTCTTATTGGGCTTGCGGTGCTTTCAAGAACCGTAAGATCGCCCTCTATTGTAAGCTTGCTCTCACTTATCACCCTATCTCCATCCAGTGCTTTATGCAACATCGATCTCTTATCCTGCGCATGACCTTTTGGAAAGAGGTCTAATCTGATCTCCTTACCAATCTCAGGATCAAAACCTACCCGATTCTTGTGGGATAGTTTATATGCTGAATTAAAAAAGAGAAACTTTAGGTTTTTATCTACCGCCCACACCGAATCTGTGGTGTTTTCAATTAACCTACTTAAGTTCTTTCGATCTCTTTTTCGTTCGGAGATATCTCTGGACGAACTCTGAAATGAAATCACCTCCCCTTGAGCATTGAGAATGGGCTTGGTATATGCCTCCACCCACAAGAACTCGCCATCTTTCTTTTTGATGCGAAACTCAATTTGAGAAACAGAGTTACCCTGAATGGTCGTTTGATGAGGTCCCTCTCTTAGTCGTTGGATATCATCTTCATGTATCAGGAGATAGGGATCAGTACCTAGCAACTCATCAGGTTCGTATCCCAAGAGGTCCTTTACGGCTGGTGAAACATACTTGTAATGTCCGTCTGCCTCATGTAATGCTATTAGATCCGAGGAGTTTTCAGACACTAGTTTGTACAACGACTCCTGCTCCTTCAGGTCTTGCTCTAACTCTTTCACCTTGGAGATATCCCTTGCGATCGTTCTTAGCCTAACCATTTTGCTACCTTCATATTGCATAGTGGTTTTCTGGCCTATCCAGATTACTTTTCCTTTTTCCGATACTAACCTATACTCATAATAGCACTCTGGAGATTTTTTTCTGAACTGTTCTCCATAGTAAGCTTTCATAGCTACCACGTCATCTTGGTGAATAATATCCCAGATAGAGGCCTTTGCCAATTTCTCCATCGTGGTTTCGAGCATCTCCAACAAAGTCTTGTTGGCATAAAGGCATTTCCCTTCACTATCCAACTCAAATACGCCATCACCTAAGTTTTGCAAGAGTGCCTCATACTCCTCGTCTAGGCGCTTCTTTTCTGATATTTCCTTCCGAAGGTGCAGTTGAGCCACAACTTGACGAGACAAAGCCCATAAAGCTTCATGCTGTTCCTCTGTTAAATGTCGTTCTTGGTGATCAATTACGCATAAAGTACCTAAAGTATATCCGTCCCTATCCGTAAGAGGAGCTCCGGCATAAAACCTTACATGTGGCTCTCCCGTAGC
>JAHCMJ010000241.1 GCA_019192485.1 Cyclobacteriaceae bacterium HetDA_MAG_MS6
TAAGTTTTGTTTCCTGACTGATCAAAAAAGGTCCATAGGCCATTTTCCAACCCGTCCTGATAACTTCCTCTTTGCATAATGACGCCGTTCTCATGATAAGTAGTAACCTCTATAGGCATTCCTGATTCATACAATTGTATCCTATCCAGCGTACCTGATTCATGATAGAAGGACCAATTCCCTTCATAAAGTCCCTTTTGAAAAATCCCGGACCTATAGAGCTGCCCATTTTCATAGAAATACCATGACGAGTCATTTGGCAAATCATTTTGCCACACCTCCTTGGAAGAAAGCTTTCCTGATGGGTAGAAGTATTCTTGTGTACCATTGAGTAGATCTTTTTTATAGTTTAATCTGGCGCTAACTGTACCTGCCGGGTAGTAAAAAAGCCACTCACCATCCTTCAGACCGGCATCAAGTTTCCCAGTAGCCAGCAATCCTCCATTCGCATAGAACAGTGAATCCTGGCTAAAAACACTCGAGATACTAAACATTAAAATGACAAAAATAAACGTTCGCGAATACCTCATTTGACACAAACTCACTTTATGGTTGACAGGAATACAGGAAAAAATTACCTTGCGTCTCCATGCAACTCTTGCCCTTTTGTAAAATACACAAACTCTTAGTCATAGTTGTAACCTTCATGCCCAACCTTCTTATCGGGCAAGACGGAGACTATTCTGTTGGGGCTCGTCATGCCGGACTTGGAGGCTCGTCGGTATCACTTGGAGATTCTTACAGTCTATTCAATAACGTAGGTGGACTTGGTAGAGTTGACGCTACGACCGCATTTGTATCTTACCAAAATAGATTTAATCTCTCTGAATTCCAGGTAGTCGCTGGTGGATTTGTCTATCAAACCAAACCTGCCAATTTTGGAGTGAGTTTTTATCGTTTTGGTGATGAGCTCTTTAGCCAACAAAAAGCTTCCTTGCATATTGGCAACAAAATCCAGATGGTCAGCCTGGGAGCAAGCCTCAGCTTTGTTCAATACCATATCGAATCTCTAGGAAGCCGAACCAAGGCGGTAATAGAAGTGGGTGGAGTCGTTGAAATCCTTCCTCAACTTATATTAGGGGCAAGTGTTTTTAACATTAATCAAACCAACCTAACGGAAAATCAAAGCATCCCTTTCATGATGAAAGCTGGCCTCTCCTACCATCCTACCCCAGCCTTGATGATCAATATCGAGACAGAAAAGGACTTGGAATTGGATGCTTTTTTCAAAGCCGGACTAGAGTATCATTTAATTGAAAAGGTAGCATTAAGAACAGGTTTCAGAGCACATCCATTTCGAGGGTCCATAGGAGCTGGTTTTTCACTAAAAAGGTTTCAACTTGACTACGCATTTTCCGATTTATCTGGAATCGGATCTATTTATGATTTATCAATCAGCTACGCCATCGGCAAAATATGAAGCGCTTTCTAGGATTTTGGTTGGCGCTCTGCATGGTAATCATAAACCAGGCTCAACAAAAGGAGGTAGATCTTGAAAGCTTTGCCGAAAAAATGTTCCAAGTACAGGATATTGATGTCAACTATGAGGACCTATATGAGTCTCTACTTCTATTGTATACACATCCTATCAATCTAAACAAAGCGACGTTAGCAGACCTCGAATCGCTATTTGCCCTGACACCAACACAGATTCAAGGTATCCTTAACCATAGGTTGTTGTTTGGCGATTTTCTTTCCTTGTATGAGTTGCAAACCATACCCGGACTAGATTTGGAAACCATCCAACTGATACTACCTTTTGTACGAGTTGGTGATGATAAAATTGATGGAAGACCCATTTGGGAGCGACTGACCTCCGAACCTAACAATTATTTACTCCTAAGGAATACTACAACCTTACAACGAGCTAGAGGATTCAGAGACCAGAAGTATGCCGGAGATAGAAATCATATTTATGGTAGATTTCGTGTAAGCCACAGTAAAGATTTCAGTTTGGGTTTCACTTTTGAGAAAGATGCGGGAGAACAAATAGCATTTCGTGAGAGACAAAATGGTTTTGATTTCTATTCGTATCACTTACAAGTTCAAAATCAGGGTATTTTTAAAAACATTGTTTTAGGTGATTATCAAATCCAGTATGGCCAGGGGCTTGTGCTGGGGTCTGGTTTTGGAGCAGGTAAGGGCGCCGAATCGGTACTCACGATCAGGAGGTCCAGTACAGGAGTTAAGCCTTACACCTCCATTCTCGAATCAGGTTTTTTCAGAGGAGCAGCGAGTACCGTTAGCCATGGAAATCTTACATTCACTGCATTTTATTCATCCTTAGACCAAGATGCCAACCTAGTATCCGATAGTACTTATTCTGATTTTGATGAATTTATCAATGCTATACAGGAGACCGGACTGCATCGTACACCCTCAGAACTCAGTGCTCGCAATCAAGTAAATGAAGGGTCCTGGGGAATGGTAATCACACATCAACCGATACGCAATCTAAACATGGGTCTTACACATCTGCAAACCAAATTCAGCAACCCGATACAGAGGAGGCCCAACAACTACAATCAGTTTGAATTTACTGGTCAAAACAATGAGGTATCTAGCTTTTTTGCCAATTTCAACTGGAGGAATTTTGCCTTTTTCTCAGAATTCGCCCGTTCTAAATCAGGAGGTATGGCTGGTGTCGGTGGGTTTGTAGCAGCACTCTCGGATCAGATAGACATGGGAATGGTCTATCGAAACTATGATCGGGATTTTCATTCCTTCTATAGCAACGCATTCGCCGAAAGCTCAAGAGCTATCAATGAGTCTGGCATCTATTGGGGGTTAAAAATCCGGCCTGTTCGTCGATTGGAATTCTCGCTTTACTACGATAGATTCAAGTTTCCCTGGCTGAGGTTTAGAACGGAGGCACCGTCCTCCGGGGATGAATTTTTGATACGCGCCACATGGAAACCAACCAAGAAGGTACTTATCTATGCTCAAGTGAGACAGGAACGAGATCAAATTTCAACGCTACGCACAGGTGAAAACCTAAGTATGCTTTCCAACGATGTCAAACGAAACTACCTTTTCAACCTGGACTATGACCTGGGATCAAGGTTAAGTTTTAAAACCAAAGTCCAGTTCAGCAGCTACGAACTCAACGAAACAACCTCCAACGGCTATGCACTGATCCAGGACTTAAATTATGTCTTTGGGCCTATTAAGATAGGCACCAGAATTGCAGTATTTGATACAGACAACTTCGAAAACCGTCAATATGTGTACGAAAGAGATGTGCTGTACGCCTTTTCTATTCCAGCTTATAATGGCACAGGAACGAGGCAATATCTTATCATCCAATACAATGCCACCAAAAAACTGAAATTATGGATGCGATACTCATCATTCATTCACCACTGTAGCGAATCACTCGGCTCCGGCTTGAATGAGATAGAGGGTAATAGACGTTCTGAGTTCAGAATTCAAACTAAGATTTCATTTTGATAGCAGCGGCTCAGAAAGCTTGTCCTCCCCTTTTTTCTTGGATTTTACATACTTTAGGTACTCTATGTATTCCAGCAAATTGTGCTTCTGAGCACTGTCTAAGTCCCGAAGGGCTTCAATTATTTTTTCTTCAATACTCATTTTGCGGTGTTTTCGCCACTAAGCTGATGAGGTAAATAGTTGGCGGTTGTTCTTTTCGTCAAAAGCAACAACTGATCGGATAAAACTTAGTATTTACTCGATTAATCAATTTATATGTAACTACATATAATGTAGTATCGTATAAGTGAATATCAGATTTTAATGAATATAGGAGGAATAAGAAAATGAAAACTATTCATCATACAGCAGACTCAAGAGGCACGGCATTTTTCGGTTGGTTAAATAGTCGTCATACTTTCAGTTTCGGTCATTACCACAACCCGGATCGCATCAATTTTGGCGCGCTTAGAGTATTGAATGACGATATTGTAGCACCCGGCAAAGGTTTTGGCACTCATCCACACGATAATATGGAAATTGTCTCCATCCCTCTGCAAGGTACTCTGGAGCATCAGGACAGTACGGGGAATACGGAGGTAATCCACTCAGGAGATGTGCAAATTATGAGTGCAGGTAGCGGCTTGACCCATTCAGAGTATAATCATAGCAAGACAGAGCGAGTAAACTTTTTACAGGTCTGGGTACTCCCAAAAGAGAGAGACATCAAGCCTAGGTATGAGCAGAAAACTTATCTGAAGCAGGATAGAATTAATAAGTTGCAAACCGTAGTAGCTCCTGATGACCAAAATGCTGTCTGGATCAACCAACAGGCATGGTTTCATTTATCTACACTTAAAGAAGGCTTTGAGCTGAAGTATCAGTTGAAGGATAGCAATAATGGTGTGTACCTTTTCGTCTTAGGTGGAGAAGTTGCAGCAGGTAATACAACCTTAGGTACGCGAGATGGGCTTGGAGTCTATGACACCCAAAACTTTGATATCCGAGCGAGCCAAGATGCAGAGTTGCTTTTAATAGAAGTGCCTATGACCTTCTGAGGTAGCTAATAGAGCAGACATGACGTATGTCTGCTCTTTCCTATTTTTTCGTGATCTTCAGGTTGTATCTTACTTTTTCCTGGCTATCAGAAATAGTAACGATATAGATACCAGATGAAAGCTCGTTCAGATCCATGAGCACCTCGTGTTTCCCTATCTGATGTTGCATCGGGATGTTGATCACCTCAAAACCTGCAACGGTATAAACTCTGGCAAACAGATCATTTACTTTGCGATTGACACTATACTGTAAAGTCAGCTTTCCTTCTGTTGGATTAGGATAAAGCGACAGGTCTCTCACAAATGGCTTTAATCTGCCTAGCACGTCCTGCACAGTCACCTGGATCCCCTCGTCCGTGACAACAGCCTCCAGTACAAATTCATTGTCCTCAACATCTCCCCCTGCTCCTACTACAAAGTCAATGGTCGTCGACTCATCCATAGGTACTCCTGGAAACTGAATGTTTAGCCTATATTCTCCATCAGGTAAGAAACCAAAACTAAATTGACCTTGATCATCTGTCTCGGTGTAGGCTACCAAATCAAATATGTCCTCAGTCGAACGTCCCGAACTCCTGCGCTTGCTAAGTGAACAACCTGCGCGACGTACCCTTCTTCTGGCTTCCAATCTACCCGCCTCTTCGTCAGGCACCTCCTGAAAAAGTTCCCCTGTGATCTTACCTGTACCTCCGGTTGGCGGTTCTGGTCTGGCTTGCGCAGTGATATCTATGCCATCTGTGACCGTTCTCAACTGCAATGTGTCTGCATCCAGCCAGTCAATGGCCCTAACATAATAAGTCTGAAGGATAGTCGTATCGTCAGGATGAGGTAGTACACGTAGTACAAAGTCACCTAATACTATCTCTTCAAAAATATAAGCTCCAGTAGTTGAGATATCTACCGTTGATGTAGAATCATAAGGCCCGGATGATTGGATCCTGTATAAAGTAACCTCTCCGCGATCAAGTGGATTACCCAAGTCGTCCTCGAAGACAGTTCCAAATATATCTGTCTCCGCCAATACAGTTTGTGTGGCTGTGGTTATTGTTAGATCTGACAATTCCGTATTGGTAACACTTACCGTGTAGTCGCCCATCTGGGCAAAGTCAAGACCTGTGATCTGATAACTAGATTCTGTAGCTCCTGCAATTTCATTGCCGTTAAATATCCATTGGTATTGATTACCCGCTTCTTCCAGTGGACTTATTAGCACTTGATCTGCTCCTGCCTCCAGGGTATCCGTTTTTGCAACTCCAAATTCCTTTTGCGGTGCATAGGTAAAAGTAAATGCTCCTTTGTTGGTTATCAGGTCAGCAAATCCAAGTTTGTTGCTTTCCAACCTCAGTTGCTGCAGTGCAGGGAAGCTCGACACATCCGGAATGGAGGTAATGGCATTGTCAGAAAGATCTATAATCCTCAAGCCAGTTAGATCACCAAACGACTCAGGTACATCTCCTTGAATGTTGTTACCGGGGAGCTGAACCTCCACCACACGACCGTTTTCTATTCTTATTCCGGTCCAAGTATCATCAACGGTAGTTCCTCCCCAATTCGAAGAGGCAGTCCACGCTGGTCCATTTGTAGAATTGAAAAGATCATTGAGCGCAAGCCTATCTCGCTCTAAAGTTGTAACCCTTACACCTACTTCGATGACCGTAGAAATCTGTTCGTCCGAAACATCTACACTCAGCGTATAATCTGGTGTGGTATCAAAATCCAATTCTGTAGAGTTATTGACTGTCAACTCACCTGTTGTTGGATTCAAAGCAAAAACACCATTGGTGTTGCCACTGAGGATGGTAAATGTAAGCGCATTGTCTTCGGGGTCTGTAGCTTCTATAACTCCAATGGAGGTACCATTGGCACTACTTTGATCTACTCGCAAAGTCTGATCCACTACAACAGGAGACTCATTGATATCATTTAGGTCTACTGTGATATTAGCTGATGTATTGACAGAACCATCTGAAACTTCCACTGCTAACACAAATTGAGGGTTAGTTTCAAAGTCTAAGATAGCAGCATCTGCTATGGTCAACTCACCAGTATTACTTAGCGTAAACGCTCCTAATTCATTGCCGGCCGTAATTGAAAATATTAAGTTATCTCCGTCTGCATCGCTAGCTATCAATTGACCTACCACATTGCCATTGGGAGTATTCTCGTCCACTGCAAAATTTTGATCTCCTATGACAGGGATATCATTCTGGTCAGTGACATTTACCGTAATTAAACCGGTGTCTGTTAGAGATCCATCGTCGGCTTGAACGGTCAGTGTAAACGAGGGATTGACTTCAAAATCGATAGCTGAAGAGTCATTCACTGTTATTTCACCCAGATCATCAATAGCAAATGCACTTGCCGTATTACCTGCGATGATGGTAACCGTCAAGGGATCAGCATCAGGATCCGAAAGGACTACACTTCCAACAGGGGTTCCATTGCTTACATTCTCGTCTACGCTTAGTACGCCATCTTGAACCGTGGGAGCCTGATTTTCTACAATATCATTTATATCAACAGTGATAGTTGCTGATGAGGTATTCGTGCCGTCAGTTACTTCTACTGTCAAAGCATAACTTGGTGTCGTCTCAAAGTCCAACTCAGAGCTAGCATTAACTGTGATCTCTCCAGTGCTACCATTAATAGCAAAGGCACTATTCGTATTGCCAGCTGTGATACTATAAGTCAGTCCTGCACTTTCAGGATCTGTCGCTACTACCGTACCAACCGAGGTACTGTTTGGGCTATTCTCATCTATGTTAAAGCCTTGATCTACTATGATAGGACTTTCATTGAGGTCATTCACATCGATGGTTATCGCTGCAGAGGAGGTATTAGTCC
>JAHCMJ010000242.1 GCA_019192485.1 Cyclobacteriaceae bacterium HetDA_MAG_MS6
CTGAGCTTCCTGCAATGAGTCAACCGCTGATCCAACAGCAGCAAACAAAGCACCAAAAAGCAGAAAACCTCCAAGAAAGTAGTACAAGAAGGTTAACACTATTTTCGCTATCGGCAGTGACTGGATCACCTCAAATATATCCACAACAAATTGTGGTGCCTCTGATCCAGCTTGTTCCAACTGCTGAATGGCTTGCATTTGTTCCTGAATCATCTGCTGTTGTTCTGCTCTGGGGTCTATCCCAAAATAGGTTCCTAACACAAAAAAGAACGTACTGATCAGAAAGATCCAAAGTCCAAATTGCGTGAGAGCCACTGCTCCATTGGCAAGTACTTTGCCAAGCATGAGCTGAAAAGGCTTTACTGAAGACACGATGACCTCCACTATTTTACTAGTTTTCTCATTGAGCACACTCTGCATAATAAAGCTGCCGTACACAAACACGAACATATAAGTCAGAAAGGCCATGAAATAACCTATGCCAGATGCAATCGCGGCGCTGGATTTCTTAGACTCCCCCGATTCGGAGACATTGAAGGTAGATATGTCTACCGAGGTCTTGAGACGAGCTATAACTTTTGCGTCTAACTGCATTTCCTTCATCTTCAATGTCTCAATGCGCTCTTTGATAGGACGCCGAAATTTGGATAGAAAAGTTAGCCCGGGACTGCTTTTAGAATAGAATTCTATCCCCTTGGGGTTATCAATATCCAACTCAGGAATGTACAACACTCCGTACGTATCCTGACCATTTAAATTTTCCTTGGCTTCATCTACACTCATTACTACCTGCTCTATGACATATTCTGATATGGTCAGTCCTTCAGGAAACAGCCCGGCTTCATCGATCAGGTAAATTGTTTTTTCCTTTCCATCATCCAGACTTGTCAAGAATACGGCCAGGGCCCCTATTAATGGAATGATGAGTGGCGTTAGGATAGTGGCTATTAGGAATGATCTCTTTCTGACTCTTTCCAGGTACTCACGTTCAAAAATGATCCAAATATTATTCATGATTGCCCCCCTTCAACTTCCCTAATAAAAATGTCATTCATACTAGGCACCTGTTCAGCAAAAGCCAAAACCTCTATCTGTGGCAGCATCATCTCCAGTAGGCTATTTGGAGATGCTCCTTTGGTGATCTTGATTTTTGTATTGAAGAGACCGTCAGGAACTCGCTCGGTAGAGATCATTTGGAAATCCCCATCGATAGTTTGCAAATCTCCTCTATGCAGCACCTCAAAAGTATTGGTCTTGAAGGAATTTTTGATCTCATGTTTTGGCCCATCCAATATTTTTCTGGATTTGTTAATCATAGCTATATGATCACAAAGTTCTTCTACTGATTCCATCCTATGAGTGGAAAAGATAATGGTCACGCCTTTCTCCTTCATCTCCAGGATATTCTCCTTGATTAGGTTGGCATTTACTGGATCAAAGCCCGAAAACGGTTCATCTAGTATGATCAATTCGGGCCGATGAAGTACTGTCGCGATGAATTGAATCTTTTGACCCATGCCTTTGGAAAGATCCTCCACCTTTTTATTCCACCAACCTTCTATCTTCAGCTTTTCGAACCAAAACCTGATCTGCTCTTTGGCTTCGCTCTTCGAGAGTCCTTTCAACCCCGCCAGAAACAGTAATTGGTCTCCCACTTTCATTTTTTTATAAAGCCCACGCTCTTCCGGCAGGTAACCAATTTTTCTGACATCGGCTTCAGTCATTTCATGACCATTGAGCATGATGCTACCAGAATCTTTGCTAATGATACGAGTGATGATCCTGATAAGGGTAGTTTTACCAGCCCCATTTGGCCCGAAAAGCCCGAAAATGTTACCTGATGGTACAGTAAGGTCAATATCTTGCAGCGCAACATGGTCACTGTAAGTTTTACTTACTCCTTTGACTTCTAATAAATCCAAGTGTTGTTATTATTGATTATGCTATTAGTAACTGAAGTTAGATTTTTATTACGATGAGCTTCACTTTTTTTACAAACTTCCTATTTTTCTGCTTATGAAGCTGCAAGGAAAATGGAATACCATACAGGCTGTTGTCATTTTCACGTGTTTGTTTTTCATATTATGTCCTGTGCTTTTCATTTCCACATTACAAAGGAGATGGCATATCCTTGGATTAAAGGTCAACCGAGTTTGGGCTCGGCTCTTTTTTTGGTTAATGCGACTGCCCATACAAGTTATCTCCGACTCCACATTAAGAAAGGACCAACCATACATTATATGCGCAAACCACTTCTCATACCTGGACATCGCTACTATGGGCATGGTACCCGTTCCGTTTAAATTCATAGGTAAAAATGCTATGAATCGTATTCCTCTATTTGGATACATGTATAGAAAACTCCATATCACGGTAAATCGAACTAGTATCCGAAGTAGAGCTGAAAGCTTAAAGCAAGCAAGAACAGCTATTGAGGATGGATACAGCGTGGTCTTCTTCCCTGAAGGTGGAATGATCACTACAAACCCACCTATGATGGTCCCTTTCAAAGAAGGAGCCTTCCGGTTGTCTGCTATCATGAATATACCTATACTGCCAGTAGTGCTGCCAGACAATTACAAATGCATGCCTGATGATCCCAGTTTACGAATATTCCGCAGACCCTTAAGAATCAAGCTACTCCGACCTGTGTGGCCGAGCTCCGCTGAGGTAAATGAGGAAACAAGAAGATTAAAACAAGAGATTTTTGACTTGTTGCAAGCTGAATTGAAAGCAGAAAAGCAAGAGTAATTCCGCAATCCTTGAATATATTGCGAGGTCAAATTGACGCTGAGCATGAAAGTAGACAAGGATACACTGACTAAGATAGCTCATCTTGCCAGACTAGAGATAGACCCCGGACAAGAGGATAAAATCATCAATGATCTGGGTGAAATCCTGACTTGGGTCGAAAAACTTAGTGAGCTTGACACAGAAAATGTCCAACCACTTACAAATATGTCCCAGGAAGTAAATCGCTTTCGTGATGATAAGGTAGGAGATCACCTTCCGCACGATAAGGGTCTGAAAAATGGGCCTGATACCGACGAGGATTTCTTCAAGGTACCCAAAGTTCTTGGCTGATCTATGCTAGCTCAAAAGGGCAGATTTGCTTCTGTAGCGTTAGCACCACTTCTTTTCCTGATCTGTCTTTTTATTACTTTATATCATATTGGATATGATTTGACGCTTTCCTGGCGTGTTACTGCCGAGGCCCAGAGCGAAGAGTTCGTTGCTTACCAGTTTAGACAAGGGCCATTCTCTCTAGAACTACCTGGTGAAAAATACAAGGTTATAGAAAAGTTCTCAGCAGGACCTATTACACACCATTCAGGGTTGAGCCATTTTCTAATGAGCCTGATTTGGCTCGGAGTCTGCTATATACTGGCGGTCAGCACTTTCCTCAAGCGATACTGGTTTCTTGCTATCGGAGCGGGATTTATCCTCATGAGCATGAGGCTGGAACTAGATCAGTTGGGCATAGCGTCGTACGTGGTTAGGTCCAGATGGTTGACAGGCATCTTTATTCTTAGTTTTTTAACTCCAGCATACTATTTCCATGCCTTCCGTGAGCAAACGAAAATTACAATACGACTACTGACTTTTGCACTGATCTCATCATTCTGGGCTTTCTACATGTTCAGTATTGATCCTAATACCGCGATCTACTTCATTTCCAGGACACACTACTCCGTAATATGCCTGGTATTGGTTTTTCTATTTCTGGTTGCCGAGGAGATCGTGTTTGGCATACTATTTCTAATCACGAGAGCAACAGGAAGTAAGGACAACGAGAAGCATTTTTTGTTCTTTGGTCTATTCTACATAGGCTTTATCACGGTTTATTACTTGAAAAAGGCCGGATTTATTAGTACCGCATTTGATATTATGGATCCATTCCTACTTCTGGCAGTTTCGGGTCTGATTGCTTGGTGGAGTTTCAAACATAAGCAGTCCTTTCTTGATCAGATTTCTAACATTCAGATAGACATTCGACATGTCTTAATGGCGCTATCTACCGTTGCTTTCGGATATTTTTCATTGGGCTTCGCTCGTGGCAATGATCCTGCTTACGAGGCGTTTCATTACTTGATCCTTTATTTTCATTTAGGCTTTGGGTTCATGTTTTTTGCTTACATCATCGTCAATTTTGTATCACCCATGGCATCCGGACTTCAGGTTTACAAAGTGGCATACAAAGAGCAAAACTTCCCATACATTTCAGCCAAACTTGGCGGATTTGCGGCTGTGGCAGCATTCTTCTTCTTGTCCAACAAAGAGCCTTTGGAACTTATCATTTCCTCAAAATACAACTACCAGGGAGATGCGTTTCGGGCCTCCGACGAGGAATTGCTTGCTCAACAATCCTATCTCACCGCCAGCATGTACGGATACAATACGCATTATGCCAATTATCAATTGGCTATAGCTGCACTGAAAAAGAATGATTTGCGGGAAGCACATTATCGATATGGCAAAGCCACCAAAAGATATCCCTCGGCATACGCCTGGGTGAACAGGGCGGAAACTCTGGTCAACAAAGAAGATGAGGTTTTGTCCATTACCCTATTGAGGGAAGGACTAATGGATTTCCCCGAAAATGGTGAAATCCAAAATAACCTGGCGGTTGGACTTTACGAGATTGGTGGGATAGAGGAAGCGAAGACACTCCTTTCTACGACCCCAGCTACCGAAAATTGGAATCAGGCCAGCACAGTAAATAAGTGGGGAGTACGTGATGACATCCCAAAAATTGGAGTGATCCAGGAGTATGAAAATGGCAGTATACCCATTAGGGCTAATATCATTTCTCTAACCCTCAACGATAGTAGCACATATGATCTGCCGCTTGAGCCTACCCTCTTTAACCAACCTGCCACGCTACACCATGTAGCCTACCTGATCAATGCCGGCTGGTACTTCGCCGACCCTATATCAATTGATTACTTCAGAAATTACGCGGGGCAGGTGCTGAATGTAGGCTTTAGGAAAAACCTGATGGCTGCCGGTATTCTAAATGCTTATAAATCTAATCGCGTAGAATTAGCATTCAGAACGTTGGACGATCTACAAGGCTCTGCGTCAAACAGGGAAAAAGGGCTTTATCTGAACACAATGGGCAAATTTGCACTCGACCAGGGAAGTCCAAAATTGGCACTAAACTATTTTGATCAGGCGATCTTGTATGGCAACCCCGAAGCAGCGTTTAACCTTGGAATCGCATTTATGGAAGATAGACAGTGGTCTAAAGCTCGGGGGCAATTCGAGAGCCTAGCTAAAATTGATTCCAGTCTACTACCAATGATCAACTCTTTGTCCCAAGTTTGGAGTAGCGACATCTACCAAAAAACCCCTCCCTGGGTATACTATCGATGGGACGAACTGAAGCCTGAGGAGATTGCGGCTAGTCTCAAACAGATGGACGCGAGACTAATAATCAGCCTTTGGGAAAAAATATTCCGTGAGTATGCGCAGAGAAATGATGAGACTCTTCACCAATATTTTGAGATTTTTAGACCTTTCCTCAATGAAAATCAAAGAATGGATTTTGAGGCTTTTTGGACCATCACTTCAGGCAAGGATGGCATATTTACCGAAAATAACAATAGCTACTTCAAGCATTTATGGGAGTCAGAAGATTCGGTAATCTTGAAGCAAATCAATCCTTTTGAAGAATGGTTCGTCCTTGAGGTTATCAACCAAAAGAAATTAGGTGATAAACAGGTCTATGACCTTCTCTTAAAGACCACAGAGGTCAATTCTTATGGAGTCCCATTGATTAAGGCTTATGCTCTGAAAGCGTTGGAGCTAGGACTCAGCAACTATGCCGAACAAGGACTGTTGAACTTGTACGATAAAGTACCTAGGTCAGAATATTATGACTTTGAGGGCCAGTTCGAAGAAAAGAGGAGAGAGATTTCCACTAGTTCCAATTGGTGAAGGGTCTTTCTTCTTATAATTGCTTAACAAACCGGATACACTGCGGGGCAGCTACAGTCGGAATTGTACTTATTTCTGTGAAAAATCCAGTGTCGTAGTCGATTTCAAAAACGCTGATGGTATTGGATCTTTTGTTTGCCACCAAGATATATCTCCCTGTAGGGTCAATGGCAAAAGCACGAGGCCAATCTCCACCGCATGATTTCGTTCCTAGAAATTTTAATTGACCAGATGTAGCATCAACCTCGCAAACGGCCAAGCTATTGTGCCCCCGATTCGATGCATACAAATATTGTCCATTTGGAGTAATGCGGATATCTGCTGATTTGTTGAAGTCAGTAAACTCTTCAGGTAAAATACTTACTGTATCAATCAGATGGGTAAGTCCTCTTTCCAGATCCATACCAAACGACACAACATGCCCAGTCAGTTCTGCCAGGACAAAAGCAAATTGATTGTTGGGGTGAAATGCCATATGTCTGGGGCCATAACCCGGGGTTAGGGTCGCAGATGCAATAGGTGCTTTGCTAAAGACACCATCATCTACAATCTTATAGGCCATCACCTGATCCATTCCCAAATCTGGCACAAAAATAAGTGGTCCTTTCGGTGCAGGTAAAATCATATGCGCGTGGGCCGACTCCTGTCTTTCTTGATTTACACTTGATCCTTGATGCTGTTTTCGGCTCACCTCCTTACCAATGGATCGATCATTATTCAGTTTGTAACTCGATACGCTACCTGTTGAGTAGTAAGCAACTAAAAGAAATCTTTGATCATTGGAAAGGCTTATGTAGCAGCCTCCTCTGCCCGTAAGGGGCACACTATTTAGTTTTTTCAGGCTTCCATTGGCCTGATCAATTTCAAATGAATGTAATCCATCTTGATTGACAGTATAGAGCATTTTACTATCCTCATCTACTGTCAAGTAAGAGGATCGCTTGATGTCAGACACTTTGGATACAGAATTGAGACTGCCGTCGGCGGCGTTCCATTGATAAATCCCAATACCTTCTTTTTCCTCTTCACCCCAAGAAGAAACATAGACCCAATATTTTGAGTCGCCTTTTTCCGAAAGCTGTTGACAGCTCAATGTACAAAAAAGCAGCGCAGATAGTAGGAGGTAAGTATGACGCATATGAATGATGGGGGATATATGTCAAACAAAAAAGGCTCACCAAAGTGAGCCTTTCATATCTAAATCTTTAAAATCTCTAGTTATTGAGCTTGAAGATCATAGGCAGCACCATTCTAACCTTAACAGCTCTTCCTCTTTGCTTACCAGGCTTGAATTTAGGTGCTGACCGAAGTACTCTCTCCGCCTCTTCATCACAACCTGCTCCAATACCTTTTACTGCTTTCACTTCAGTAACTGTTCCATCTTT
>JAHCMJ010000243.1 GCA_019192485.1 Cyclobacteriaceae bacterium HetDA_MAG_MS6
GAAATTAGGGATCGAACCAAAAGAAGTATTTATGGTTAATGAAACACTTTGAGCATTTAAAGGCCGCTTTTCAGGGAGTTGACTTCACTCCTGACCTTGAAGATTACTTTCTGGAGCATTGGAAAGAGAAAACTTTTAAGCGTCATGAGTTCATTACGGAAGTAGGTAAAAGAGAACGCTACTTTTACTTCATTTTATCAGGAGTACAGGTACTTTACGTGATCAGCAAGAAAGGGGAGAAGGTGGTCCTTGGTTTCACCTTTAAACATAACTTTTCTGGTGTTTATGATGCTATGCTTCGCAGCTATCCGTCTAACTTTTTCTTGGAAGTGATCTCGGATACAACTTGTCTCAGGATGTCAGCTGAGGCTTTTAACGGTTTGTTTACAAGGTTTCCAGGATTTGAAAGATGGGCAAGGATCTTTATTGAAAATATCTTTGTTGGAAGAACAGATAGAGAACTAGAGATGCTCATGAAATCAGCAGAGGAACGTTTTGTTGATTTTATGAAGAGGTGCCCGGAAGAACTCAGGCAGATTCCTCAGAAATATCTCGCTTCTTACCTCAATATGAAGCCGGAGACTTTCAGTAGACTTCGTGCCAGTGTGAAATATTGATTTATTGATCTGCGTCAATTTTTCGTAAAAAGAGAAAGACCACTTTTGACAAAAAAACGACCATGATCATAGTAGAGCAACTAATAGCACACCTCAATCAAAATGGTAACCTGATCATAGAGAACTGGGGCGATTTGGATGAAGATACCAAATGTTTTAAACCTAATGCTAAATCCTGGAGCATTGTAGAGATCGTGCAACACCTCAACCTCACAATAGAACTATACCTACCCAATATCAGAAAGGCATTAGAGGGATTAGAAAAGACGGATGCAATTGTAGAAAAAGACCGTACCTCTTTTGTTGGGAAATTTGCCATTAATGGTCAGAAGCCAAAAGACGGCAAACGAAAGATGAAAATGAAAACTTTCAAGTTTTTTGACCCTGAACGATCTGAGTACGATCCAGCATTAGTTTTTACGAGGTTTGAAGTACTGCGTGGAGAGCTTATCGACTTGATCAAGCAAGCAAGACAAATGAATGTGGGCAAGGCTAAGGTCGTATCTGCGATAGGTCCTTTATTGAAGTTTCGAGTGATGGAGTGCTTTGCTTTTCTGATGGCTCATGAGGATCGACATATTCAGCAGGGACGTGAAGTGTTGAAACAACTACAGGCGAATACTGCTCACTAAGCGCTGATGCAGATTTACTTTTTGGCTAGGAAAACCAATTTCTTAGTGCCTCTCTTTAGGTTAGGATAATCAAGACAAGTGAAAATTTTATAGCTGAGTAACGCAAGGTTCCACCTTCTCCATTTATTTTCGCTAGCTTGATTTGAACCCTTTTATCTCGCCTAAAGGATGCCTTGTATTTCATCAATTTTGATGCTTGCGGCCCTTACTTCTAGTCCAGCTCTGAGTAAGGTCGACAGCTTAATAACACTTCTTGATTCCCCTGACCAGCGACTGGTGGTTTTAGATGAGTTATGCTTTCACTATAGACATATTGATTATGATTCAGTGATCTTCTATGGATCTATCGGATATAATGAAAGTAGGATTCAGGGGGAGATGGAAAAAGTGATGCTCTTTGCCGATTACCTCGGATCAGCTAATTACAAAAAGGCGAGATACGATCAAGCGGTCAAATATTACACTGAAGCACTTATTGCAGGTAAGCAAATTCAAGACAGCAGTTACTTGGTAAGTATCAATAATGCGCTTGGCGTTGTGTATTTCAGGATTGGGGATCTTGAGCAAGCTGCTCAATATATGATTTCCGCAATCAATATTGCAGAGATCATAGGAGACTCTCCAAGATTTATATCCTCGTGTCTACAAAATTTAGGGTCACTTCAATTTAAGCTCAATCAAAATACCGAAGCCAAAGACTATTTCAATCGAGCATTGAGGATTTCAGCGTCAAATGGAGACAGCATTCACATTGGAAATATTTATCATAACCTGGGAGTACTCTATAAAGATGGATTTAGCAAGCTGGATAGTGCTCAAGGGTATTTTGAATTGGCTCTGGATATCCGAAAGCAAATGGGCAGGGGAATAGATTTAGCCAGGACTCTAAATAGTTATGGGAGGTTGCAAGAAGAGCTCACTGACTACAAAAAAGCCATAACCCAATACAGAGAAGCTATTATCGAGTCACAAAAGGTAGGGTCGGTATTGATAACATTAGCGGCACATCATAATACGTCCAGAACCTTTAGCAAGTTAAGATACTACAAGGCTGCTTTGGAATACGCCGAATTAGTTGGATATGGATTGGACTCTATCATGTCTTTGGATATCAAAAAGGATCACGAAAAATTGCTCTCCAATATTTATGAGGCATTGGGTCAGTATAGTGAAGCGCTAATTCATCAGAAACAGTATCAGCAGTTGAAGGATAGCTTGATGAATGGAGAAAAAGCTAAAGTAATTGCCAACTTAGAATGGAGGTATAAGATAGAAGGCAATGAACGAACCATCGCTCAGCTAAAAGCCGAAGGAAAAGTAAAAGAGACTCAGTCTAAAGTCAGACTTTGGGTCATCATTATTATATGCATTTTTCTTTCCGCTTTGATATATGTTTTTTACTTGAAAACGCGGTTGAATAGGCAAAGAGCAGCAAGGCTACTAGCAGAGAATCGTCAGAGAGAACTGGAACTAGACTTAAAACATCAAGAGCTTTCGGCATTATCACTCAACTTAATGAGTAAGAACAACGCATTGTCCAAAGTCAAGGAGAAGGTCCAGGTAGATGGAAATGAAAATGTAAAGGACGCCTTAAAGGTCATTGACGCCAACTTTGCTCTCGATGAAGATTGGGGACATTTCAAAATGCATTTTGAGAAGGTGCACCATGGGTTCTTTGAAAGGCTGAAGTCCAAGTACCCAACAATCACTTTGAATGAAGAAAAGCTATGCGCTTATTTACTAATCAATTTATCCTCCAAGGAGATTGCGAGGCTTTCTCATTCGTCATTGTCTGCCATTGAAAAATCCAGGTACAGGTTAAGAAAAAAACTAGGTCTAACCACAGAAGCTAACCTGCATTATTTTTTACGATCGATCTAATCTGTATGATCCATCTGTAATAAAATTCTCAACCGTCCAAGCGTTGCCTGGGTAGAAATCTCCTTTTTCTCGATGATAAAACCATTTTTTGCTGATCGCTAATAGATCAAATACAAAAAATCATGACTTATTTTATTCAACGCCTTTGGATGCTGCGAAACAATCGCCCTTATCTATTATTTCTCAAAGCACTTTTATGTTTCTTCTTACTCCTCGGATTACTTGGACAAGAAGCTTATGCACAAGGGACTATCCCTTATGGAGAAGCCGGACAGCAGACGGCTGTTCCGAAGAATACTCCTAATGGGCTCAATTATGGTTTCTTTGAATACTTGCCACTTGATTACGACTCAAATGACACGCAAAGAAAGTATCCGCTAATACTATTTTTTCACGGTAGGGGAGAACAGGGAGACGGTTCTGCCGTAAGACCACAAAATGAGAGTCAGCCTGGCCTGGGAAAGCTGCTATATCACAATGGGAATGAAAGAAAGGCTGATCCGCCGAGTCTGATCGCCAATGAGAGTAAACACTACCAAGCAATAGTTCTATCCGTGCAGCAGGCCAATGCTTTTGTTCCTGCCTTGATAACGAAGAGAGTATATGATTGGGTAAAAGCTAACTATCCCATAGATATTACCAGGGTATACCTGACTGGCTTGAGTGCTGGTGGAGTAGCTTCATTTAACCTACTAGCAGCTCATCCAGAGATCCCAGCGGCGGTCTTGGTGCACGAAACTGCTGGTAAAGTAGCATTTCCAGACAAGGAAGCATCGGGAAAAGTACCCCTCTGGGCTCATTACAATTCTAGAGGATCTTTTGGTCGATCCCACCAAAAGACAATTGATTCTCTTGCTAACCTGGGTGGAAGCACAAGTTTTCTTGATGGGTATCCGAAACCCTATGTAAGTGGACGTCATTTTACACGACAGCTAGTTAATGGTGAGTACTGGGGAGCTTTTGAAGAGGGAATTATCACACCAAGTGAGACATTGAATGTAACTATCTATGGTCGAAACAACCATTCGGGTTGGGGGGCAATGTACAGAAGTGAGCAGATATTTAACTGGCTGTACGACCAGCAAAAGATTGTTGATACGATCCCACAGATTGAGATTTCCGTAGACAACAGAATTGACGTAACTCTTCCCGCAGCAAGTGTCCATGTTTCAGCCAGCGCGACTTCTAGTGACGGATCTCCTATCGTCTCGTATAATTGGTCGTTGCCCATAGCTAGTCCCTTGACGCTAGTCAACTCAGACTCATCAACTGTTACCATTGAAAGCCTGGTAGAAGGTAATTTTACACTAACTGTCGAAGCTACCAACATGGACGGAATTGTTGGCTCATCAGAAGTTTTGCTTGTTATCGAAGACCAGCCAATTCCTTTAGTTGCAGATGCAGGTCCGGACCAACAAATTTCGGAGCGCTTCACCTCTTTGGATGGTTCCCTAAGTCAAGGGGAAATAACTACTTATAGCTGGAAGTATCTTGATGGTTTGCAGACCTTTTCAGCCCCGATCCATATCAATTTCACGACTACCGCCGGAAACGGGACAGCATCAGCTCCATGGAACAATTACACGGCTGGTCTGACTGTAGGCAGCAAAATTGAAAACCTCGTCGATGGATCAGGAAGGACTACAGCTATCAGTATGGAATTGGTAGATGCATGGCAAAACTCAAACCCTTATGGTACTACTGGTGGAATATATCCAAATGAAGTGTCTAAGTATTTTTATTATTTCAATCGAGATGGGCAGAGCAGGGATATTAGAGTAGAGGGTTTGCTTGATGATCAGACCTATAACCTGACTATGTTCAATGGTGCAGCATTTGGGTCGCCCGGACAATATACCACCATATTTGCTTCGCAGGGAGATACTGCTACACTTGACCCGAGATGGAATACCTCTAATGTCGCTATCCTTGATGACTTGACTCCACAGCAGGGCGCTATTTCTCTAAACGTAAGTACAGAAGCAGCGGCAGCCTCGATCAGCGCGCTGATTATCACGCCCAATGATACATCGCAAAACCTCCCAATTATCGAAAGCCCCGATGCTGTAGTTACTCATGTCAGCATGCTACAGCCAGGTACTTATCAATTTGAACTGACGATCACCAATTTGAACGGAGATGTAGCCAGAGATACCGTTGCTATCACTGTGATTGATCAAGTGGTGCCATTTGCATCATCACGCGATGAAGTAGAAAACATTTCTACTGAAGGTTTGAAGGTGGTTAAGCCTTCGTATGAGCAGTTGGAAGATAAAGTAGCAAGAGGATTAACTGCTATTCAGGTATACTCCTTAAGTGGCAAACCAGTAAAGTACATCAAGATTGGAGATCATCAGACTATCCATCTGGAGTCGCTAAGAGAAGGGTTTTATATTGTCAGGTTTGACTACGAAGATGGAGGTATGGAAAGACAAAAAATGTTTTTAGTGCGGTAGATGTATATGGCAAGGATGGGTAAGCTATCAAGGTTTTTGCTTTTTGGTACCTGGATGAAGCGACTTAGAGGTTTGCCCACCTTGCTTTTTGTTTTACGCTTCGAATGGTGTTCGAATACCTTTTACACCTAGCTCTACAAAGTCAAATTTCCGTACGAGATCTATAGCCTGATCGAGGTTTGCCTCAAAATGGTGTAGTAGATTCTCCTTTGTGAAGGTACCAAAAACGAAAATGACTCTCTCTGGTACCTTTCTGTTGACATAGCTTCTGACGAAATCGTCGTCTCGGGTCACCACCACATAGTCCTTAAACAAGGAAAAGTGTCTGATTTGCTGATCGGATATCTTGCTTTTGGGGTTCTGTTTTAGTTCATTAATGTGGTAGCAAGTCCACCCCCTGGATCTAAAAACCTCCGGTAACGAGACCGGAAGGTTTTCGTCAATGACAAATTTCAGTGGCAAATCATTGGAGTGAAAGGGGTAGAACCACTTGAGTGTTGTCCCATGCCAGGATCATATTAGCCAAGCTATCAGTACCTGAAAAGCTGATGGTAAATTGTTCCAGGGGAGATGTAACGGTAGCTGTACTGGCTTTCACTCTGAGTACGTCAAGTTGTTCGTCGAAAGGGTCATTCATCCCTGCACCCCAATAGTCCAGCTTTTCATTGAATGCCACCGTCCACTCGAGGGGATCTGGAATAGTATATAGTGAATAGGTTCCTGCTTTCAGCGACTGACCAGCTACTTTAACATGATTGGTAAAGGTAATTTCCGTGGCTTCGTTGGCACCTGTCCGCCATTTTTTGCCATAAGGCACCAAAGCGTCTTCACTTTCTGAAAAAATTAACCTCCCCTTTTTGTAGGGTTGGCAATAATTGACTGTGATGTTGAGATCTTTTCCCTCGTAAGAGGCAATCGCAGCTGGGCTGTGATTTTTGGTAGTAAGCATGATATATGCCACATAAGCGCCAAATATCACAATGATTGTACCCAGACCGATGAGTATTTTCTTAAGCATATTGATTCAGGTATATGATTGAAGTTGAAAAATAGCGAAAGCATTCGATGATTAAGGCTATCTGGCCAATTTTAGGTCTAGCGAGGAGGAGCGACTCTCGTCACAGCCACAGTCATCTGTAGCAGAATTAAAGTTTTTACCATTTAATACAGGAAACCGATCTGCGCCTTCGTGCCGATAAAAAGCTAATCCTGAATAATACTTGTCCATTTCCAGCGAAAAGGTTCTGACTTCCTCGTCAAAAGCCTCCTGAAGTAAGGTATCCTGGTCTTCAATTCTACCTCGAAAAAGGATCACGTCTACGACAGGGTTGTCGTCATTTATCGTCACTTGAACACGGAAGTCACCGTAAACTGGGCCATTCGGACAGGAAACAAAATCGTCATCGCAATTGTCGTTGTTGCATGCCGATGACCAGATCAAGGAGATAAGGGCGCAATAGAACAAGCTCTTTTTCATCATTAATAGGTCGCGTTACCCAACACCATCATCAGGGAGATCGTTACCCGATGTTTCGGAATCTCACTTTTGGTATCAAGATACTCATAACCGCATTTTAAAATTAATGACTCTTCCCACCAACTCATAAAAAAACCTGCCCTTGGAGCGAGGATAATACCATTTTCTGGTTTCTCAAATGTACCGCCATAGTTGCCCCAAGTATGATGCCCGT
>JAHCMJ010000244.1 GCA_019192485.1 Cyclobacteriaceae bacterium HetDA_MAG_MS6
TAGGTAACAACTCAGCCCAGAGTAGTGCTTTGAATGTAACCACTACTCCTGGTGGTGGTGGCGGCACTGTTTACAACCGCGTGAGAAAAGTAGGTACTAACTTCTGGTATGTTTATTCTGATAATCCAAACGACGGCCAATCTGGGTTTACGCATAATGCTGTTTTCAGAGGTCAAAATCTCAATTTTGCGACGGAAACTAATCCTTGGAATTCGGCATTTTTGGAAAGAATCAAAATATACCAGGCCTTTAGATACATGGATTGGAATTGTACAAACTACCAGCCTTCGGGAAGTAATATAACACCAATTACGGTTTGGAGCCATCGTACGTTAAAAGGCGATCCTTTCCAAAATACACCCACTTCCGGAGAAGTAAAAGTGAATCAAGGCGGAGGACGAAACACTTGTGGGGTAGCTTATGAGTGGATGGTTGACCTATGTAACCGAAATCAATCAGATATGTGGATTCCTATTCCTCATGCTACGATTGATCCGGATGATTTTCCTAATGGAGATGATTTCCAAAACGAATATGTTCATAAGCTAGCGATTCTGTTAAAGCATGGGGTAGACATGCAAAACACGAATATTAAAAACCTAGTAGGTGGAAAAAATAACCTGGATGATCTGGCCACTAAGTCAAAACAATGGTTTTTGAGCAATGGTGGAGTACAAACTGGTGACGCATTAGATAGTAATCTGAAAATCTATGTGGAGTATTCCAATGAATTGTGGCTGAGAGGGCAAAATTCCTATACAAACCAAAAGGCAGCACAACTTGGTTTACCCGGTGGGTCAAGTAGTGGTTATTACCGTTATGGTGCTTGGGCCGACATACGTATTTGGAAAGCCTTCCAGGACGTGTTTGGTGATATAAGCAGGATTGTTAGGGTGACCGGACATACTACTCGAGATCAGCAAGGTGCAAGAAATCACTTCAATGAGATTATTAATAATTCGACATACAATCCATGGAACTTGCAACCGGATGCGTGGCAATTTAACTCTTATGTAAACCCAGGCACCTATTCTCCAAAGCCGCATACGTTAGGAAATGCGAGCAATGTAGAAGCGAAGTGGGCAGAAGAAATCCAGGTTAAAAACAGTGGGACCACTACTCCTTTGAGAAACATCATGCAAGGTTTTGGTGTAAATCAGATATTGGCTTACGAAGGTGGGCAGCACTTTGAAGGTTCAGCTGGAGACTTTGCACGTAACCCTAGGGCTAGAGATATGATGTTCAAATGGGCGAAGGACTTTACTACAAGTCAAACTTTTGATCTGAACTTCCATTATGCCCATGAAGGAAAATGGGCAGCCAATGGGGCAGGTGGTATTAACTCTTGGGGAGCGATGGACAATTCATTGCAGAATATCAACCAGGCTTATAAATATCTAGGAATTAAAGACTGGGTAGATGGTCAAAATTCTGCTGGAAGACTGGAAGGAGATGTTGTATTAGAAGAGACCTTAAAAGAGGTCAAATACGAATCTGGTATTATCGCATATCCCAATCCAACATCAGACGGTAGGATTTTCATTTCTACCGAAAAGCCCCTAGAGCAAGGCAGCTTTGTAGTCTATGGGTTTGATGGGCGATTGGTCAAAAGAGGTGCTATCAAAGATACAGAACTGATTATTCAACTAGATCAAACAGGATTGTTCCTGGTAGAGATCAAAGATGCTGGCTCTGTTGTTCAGAGGCTTAAAGTTATCAGTAAGTAACCTGAGAGTTCTAATAGTTTTTAAGACATTACCCGTCACGGGTAGTGTCTTTTCTTAAGTTTAGTTTTTAGTAAAAATCGGCATTAACCGTGAAGTTTGAATCGGGTTAGGGTGCAATTCAAACCAAGTAAACAGGTGCGCACAAGCGTATTTGATAGGACGATATCATAAGTGCCTCCTTGGTAAAATAACTAATCCATATAACGTCTGATTCCTTGTCATTTGGGCTGATTTAGCAATTATTAACTCATAAATTTTTTTAGCATGATTAGATCTATTACACTTTTAATGATGGCGTGTATAGGTCTGTTGCTTGGTGCAGAAGCGCAGACGATACATAGCTTTACGAGTGAGGAGGCGAGCAATCCGGCCTCTAATCTTATCGATGGAAACACTGGCTCGAGATGGGCAGCCGATGGCATGCCACAGAATGTGGTGATTGACTATGGAGAAAGTAAAGTATTTACAGAAACCAGAGTAAGGACTTTCAGCAATCGAGCCTATCAGTATAGGATAGACATTTCAGCTACCCCAACCTTCAGTGGTTCGCCAGTTGTAGACCGTCTATCGAATACGAGTAGTGCACAACCTATTACGGATACCTTCAGTGGGGTTACCGGACGTTACTTGAGGATCACCGTCGAAGGTGCTTCGGGCTATTCAGGTACCTGGGTGAGTCTGTATGAATTGGAAGTAGAAGCGACCACGGCTGGAGGCGGTGGCAGCACTGGCAGATTAGAAGCCGAAGATGCGACCTATTCTGGTGGTGTATTGTCTAGCAATTCATCAGCCTCAGGAGGTGAGTTTGTCGATGGCAACGCAGGATTCAATATATCATGGACATACAGTGCCTCTAGTTCAGGTAATCATGATTTGGATTTCAGTGTAGCCGCTCCAAGTGGTACCCGTACTATGGGCGTATTTGTGAACAACAGCCCAGTAGGCACGATCAGCACAAGTGCTCCGCGTTACAGTTGGGAGATCCAATCTGTAACAGCCAACCTTAATAGTGGTAGCAATACCATAGAGTTAAGAGATACCGAAGGAGCCAGTGAGCCAGATGTAGATTACCTGGAAGTGACCTCCGGTGGCGGTGGTGGAGGCGACACCCAAGCTCCCTCAGTACCGACAGGTTTGGCTTCTTCGAATGTAGGAGAGACGAGTTTTGATTTGAGCTGGAATGCGTCTACTGACAATGTAGGGGTTACCGGCTATGATGTATACAGAGATGGTAATTTAGAGACCTCAGTAAGCGGGACAAGTACGACGATCAGTGGATTAACTGCAGGTACGACTTATGCAATGACCGTGAGCGCAAAAGATGCGGCAGGTAACAACTCTGCACAGAGTGGTGCTTTGAATGTAACCACTAGCTCTTCTGGCGGCGGAAGCAACGATGTAAGTATCAATTTTGGTCCGTCTTCGTCGGGTTCTCCATCAGGCTATGAAGTTGACGGAGGTTCTGTCTACGGAGCCCGTGGCAATGGTTTTTCTTATGGATGGAGTGCAGACCACACCGGAAGATCAAGAGATAGAGGAGGCAGTACCGAGTTGAGATACCGAACATTGAACCACCTGGATGGAGATACCTGGGAGCTAGGTCTGGCGAACGGGAATTACCAGTTGGTGATAGGCTGTGGTGATGCGAGCTATACCGATCAGGTGAACACGTTGAATGTGGAAGGCGTGACAGTGACAGACCCTGATGGTCAGGACAACTTTGATGAGTATAACGTAAATGTTACTGTAAACGATGGGCGTTTGAGTATTTCAGCGGCATCAGGCTCTTCCAATCCTAAGATTTGCTTTATCGAAATTACAGCTGGTGGCAGCGGTGGTGATACACAAGCCCCATCCGTACCATCAGGTTTGTCCTCGTCGAATATAGGGCAGACGAGTTTTGATTTGAGTTGGAATGCCTCTACAGACAATGTAGGTGTTACGGGCTATGATGTATATAGAGATGGTAACCTAGCGGCTTCAGTAAGTGGCACGATTGCGACGATCAGTGGTTTGTCCGGAGGTACGACTTATGCGATGACAGTAAGCGCGCGTGATGCGGTAGGTAACAACTCAGCCCAGAGTAGTGCTTTGAATGTAACCACTACTCCTGGTGGCGGAGGCGGAAACCCTGTCTACAACCGTGTCCGCAAGCTCGGAACCAACATGAACTACACCTATTCTTGGGACGTTCAGGATGGTAGCACAGGTAACGGATCTACCAAGTTTAAACAAGCAAATGTAGATTTCGCCAATACCAGCAACCCATGGAGTGATGCCTTCCTGGATCGAATGAAAATCTATCAGGTGATTCGTTTCATGAACTGGACAGGTGGTGGTAACTACTTCCCCGACAGAGGACCTGAACCTCCCGTTACCAACTGGGGTGATGTTCCTAGAAAAGGAGATCCGTTACAAGGTGCAAATACTTCCGGTAGAGTAATGTATACTCAACCCGACGGCCGTGTTACCTTCGGTATTGCCTACGAATGGATGATTGACCTTTGTAACAGAAACCAATCTGATTTCTGGTTAAACATTCCTCACGCTTGTATTGATCCTGATGATTTCCCGAACGGAGATGACTTTAACAACGAGTATGTTCACAAACTGGCTATTCTTATTAAGCACGGGGTGGACATGCGTAATGTAAACCTTAAGAGCCAGGTAGGCGGTAAAAACAACTTGAACCAGCTAGCTTCTAAGTCTAAGCAATGGTTCCTTGACCGAGGCGGTGTAGTGGGCGGTGATCCGTTGGACAGCTCGTTGAAAATTTACCTGGAATACTCCAACGAATTGTGGCTGCACGGACAAAACTCTTACGCGGTAAGTAAAGCTACTCAGCTGGGTCTGCCTAGCTCTAAGTGGTCAAACTACGGTGCTTGGGCTAACATAAGAGTTTGGAGAGCCTTCGAAGATGTATTCGGTACAAACAGCGGCAGATTAGTAAAACTGGGTGGTCACACCTATGTTGATGAATCTCAAATCAGAGGTACCTTCACACAAGTGTACAACAACTCTTCCCGCAACCCGTGGAATATCCAAATGGATGCTTGGAACCACTCTTCCTACATCAACCCGGGACACAAAGCTCCAGGCTTTGACAAATACTGTCCTGCCGGGAAAACCGACAGCTTTATTAAGTCTACCTGGGTAGATGAGCTGGAGTGGAAAGTCGCCAACTGGCAGTCATTCATAAGAAGCATTATTGACGACTATGGTGTGACCAAAATGTATTCTTACGAAGGTGGCCAACACTACGATTGCGGTGCAGGTAACTTTGCAAGAAGAGCCATCTCTCATGATATCATGATGCTTTGGGCTGATATCTACACCGACCCTGTGAACGGTCATGACTTGGTTTGTCACTTTACACACGAAGGTGAGTGGACTTCCGATAACCACAGCGGTATCAGCTCTTGGGGAGCTAACGAAAGTAGTTTGCAACCCCTAAGTCAAGCACATAAGTACAGAGGCCTTAAGGATTGGGTAGATGGAAATACGATACCATCGGCTCGATTTAGCGGCACGGAGCCGACTGCTGATTTCCAAGATTTCGAAGCTCCGGATGGATTTTCGGTATACCCTAATCCGAGTGATGGTAATCTACTAAATGTATCCATGGGTGTGGATAACTATCAACTGACGATCCGGTCTGTATCGGGGGCAGTGATATATAGTACTTTGGTAAATAGCCATAGAACCACGCTAAACCCAACCGATATGGGTTTAGAATCCGGTCTGTACTTGATGACCGCGACATATGGAGAAGAATCAAAGACCTTCAAGCTTGTGATTAAATGAAAACTTAAACAATTATTTTCCCATAGTGTAGTGTAATCGTGAACTTTTCGCGATTGTTTTGACCCCTGTACTCAAGTATGGGGGTCTTTTTTAGTAAACTAGTAGTTTCAAACAACTGATGAATATGAAAACGCCTATTTTCCTCCTTGTTCTTACCCTCGTACTGATTCGCTGTAGCACTCCTGCTCCACCACGCGATATTGCGGCCACTTTTACTATTCAAGCTGATAGTGTGATAGGTAAAAACCATGGATTTTGGAAAGCATTGGGATACGACTTTTTATACAAAATAGTAAACGAACCCGAAGGTCAGGAATTTCTGGATAGAGCGAAAAAAAACAATTCAGTCACGTACTATCGGTCGCATTATACTTTCAACAACCACTCCATGGTCGATGAGCGTGCAGGCGGTAAAGTAGGAGGGCAAGTGGTAAGTTTTGACAAAAATGGACAGGTACAATATGACTTTTCGATTGTCAACAAGACATTCCGAGAATACACCGAACGGGGCATGAAACCTGTAGTTGAGTTTGACTTTTACCCGGATGGTTTTGCTAAAGACCAAAACATGACATTCAATGACGAGTCTTTCGAAGCGATGCATGGCGGGCCCAGGGATTGGGGGCAATGGCAAAAGCTACTGGATGCTTTTATGCAAAATCTAGTCGATGAGTTTGGTGTAGAAGAGATGGGCACCTGGTACTTTGAAGTATGGAACGAGCCCGATAACTGGAGCGATGAGCAGTTGCCAGAGTTTTATCGATTGTATGATGTTTTCGCAGCCACAGTCAAATCATACTCGCAAACGTTCAGAGTGGGTGGCCCTGGATGCTACAAGCAGACTTTTATGAAAGGCTTCCTCGATCATATTACAAGAGGAACCAATTATGTCACCGGAGAAAAAGGTTCACCAATTGATTTCTTATCCGTACATATTTACGGCTTATCAGGTAGTTGGCTAAAACCAGCTCCGGATATATACCCTCAGGTGTCAGCCTTTACTACAGACATGTTGTGGTGGAGGAGACTTTTTTACAATTATCCCGAAATCAAAGGCGCAGAGGTTCATCTCAACGAATGGGGGCTTAGCTCCCATGGTGATAGCAAGTTTGTAGACAAGTTTCCACAATTGGAATACAGAAATAGCGAAGTATCGGCGTTGTTTATGGTGAAGTTGGTTGATTGCTTGTATGCCATAGAGGACGCATATGATGCGCCAACTCAAATGATGCTCTACTGGGGTTCGTGGTTCAATGCGGCTACTGGCCCGATGTTTCGGGGATCGAGAGATCTGATGACCTCAGGAGGTGTTCCGAAACCTATTTTGACTGCCTATGAGTTGCTCGCTAAGTTGGGCGAGAACAGAATTGCTGTAGAAGGCCCGAAAGCCGGGAACAGGTACGGCATACTGGCTACCAGCGACGATGGTCAAATTCAACTTTTGGTCTATAATTTCAATGAAACAGATGATGACTTTGAGCGATTAGATGACGTGAAGTTAGTGATTGATGGCATATCTTCGGATGACTATGAGATAAGTGAATACTGGCTGGATCGCTCTAACCATAATACCTACCGGGAGTGGCAATCCATGAACAGCCCCGAAGCTAGCGCAGAGGTGATTGCTCAACTCAAGGAAGTGGCGGAGCTGAGACCCAACAATACGAGTACGGTTAGCGCGTCCAACGAGCAACGTGTCATCAAGGCGAGCTTACCCAGACACTCTATGAGG
>JAHCMJ010000245.1 GCA_019192485.1 Cyclobacteriaceae bacterium HetDA_MAG_MS6
AGAGCCTAGTCCAGGGCTTTGGGCCAGCAACTCTATGGCAATCAATACCATCCACGCGACGGAAACAGTTATTCTCAAACCCGTGAAGATCAAGGGGAAAGAGGCCGGAAGAATAATTTTAAAAATGTTTTTTCCGACACCAAGTTTCAAAACCTTAGACACATTGATGTAATCCTGATCTACAGAAGAGACCCCCACGCTTGTGTTGACTAAAGTGGCCCACATAGAGCATAAGCCTACACTGATAAAGGAAATAATGAAGGACTTGTCGAGATCAGGGTCAGTAATTAACGACTTGACTACCATAAAGACCAGTAGCAACCAAACTACAGGAGATACCGGTTTGAAGATCTGAATGAGCCAGTTCAAAGCAGTCCTGAGTGTGTCGCTAAGTCCCATAATAATGCCTATTGGAACAGCAATCAGGAGTGCTAACAGAAATCCAGCAAATACGGTCTTGATACTGGTGATAATCTGGTCCAGAAAGGAAGGCCGTCCTGTGTATGTGATCAAGGAAAGGCCTTTCTTTTCCCTCTTGGCATTTACCTGGGCTGTTTTGGATTTGAATTCTTCCTTTTTCTTAGCAATATTTAGGTGATCCTGCCAGAGTGCCTGGAATGCTATATAGACTTTCGCCGGAGAAGGCAATGTATTCGGTTGGCAACTAATGTCCCCTGACTCGATACATTTTTTCATTTCTACGGCGGCCCTTTCACCTTGCTCAACCCTGGCTTTTTCAATTCTTGCGCTAGCATCTTTATTGTATAGATACGTCGCACCTAAATACCAGAAAAGAATAAATAAGAAAATACTGCAAACCGGGAATAGCGTTCCTTTGATAAATGCTTGTGTGTTTTTTTTAGGTTCTTCTCCTCTGATTAGTCGGATGAGAGGTTCCAGAAAGCCAAAACCTATAAATTTTAGTGTCGGAATTAATTTTTTGCTCATAGTCTTTTTGTTCAAGTATGCTTGGCGTAAAGTGGGTTAGGGGGTTTTCGCTGACCCCTACCCACTAGTCTCGGTTGTTCTTTTATGCCTTATAGCGCCTCATCTTTATTCCCTATGTCAAAGCTGTTGACATATCCGATCGGATCTTTACCGTCGTAGTTAATGCCATCGATAAACTCGCTTGTAGATGGCTTGTAGCCGTCCGTTTCAGGAAGTTCATCTGCTGATAGATATCCTTCTTCGACCAGTAAGCCTGCTGCTTTGCTCCAGATGTCGGGACGATAGATATCTTTGATCGTTTCATGATACCATTCTGCAGGTTTAGATTCAGGTATTTGACCCCATCTTCTCATCTGGGTCAAAAACCAAATGCCATCTGAATAGAAGGGGTAAGTGGCATGATATCGGTAGAAGACATTGAAATCAGGCATGGATCTCTTGTCTCCTTTTTCAAATTCAAAGGTGCCTGTCATTGAGTTCGCTATCACCACAGAGTCAGCTCCTACATATTCTGGCATAGAGAGAATTCCGACTGCCTTTGGTCTGTTGCCAGGAGTATCCAGCCATTTCCCAGCTCGAATTAACGCTTTTGTAACTGCAATAGCTGTGTTTGGATATTGCTCCACAAACTTTTTGGTCATTACAAAAACCTTTTCAGGATTGTTTTTCCAGACGTCATAATTAGTTGTTACCGGTACTCCGATCCCCTTGAATACTGCCTGCTGATTCCAAGGTTCTCCTACACAATAGCCATAAATGGTACCAGCTTCTAGTGTCGCCGGCATTTGAGGTGGAGGAGTCACAGATAATAGTACATCCGCATCAACCTGGCCTTGGATGTTATCTGCTGTATAAAATCCAGGGTGTATTCCTGCGGCGGCCAACCAGTACCTGATCTCATAATTGTGAGTGGAAACTGGGAAGACCATGCCCATTTTAAATGGTTTACCATTGTCTTTGTATTCCTTTATGACTGGGGCAATAGCGTCCGCTTTGATTGGATGGACTGGTTTACCATTTTCATCTTTCGGCACTAAAGGTTTCATTTTGGACCATACCTCATTAGACACCGTGATGCCATTGCCATTGAGGTCCATAGAAAACGGTGTGATTAGCTCGGCTTGACGGCCGAAGCCAGCTCCTGCTGCAATAGGCTGGCCGGCTAACATGTGTGAACCATCGAGCTGCCCGTCGATAACGCGATCAAGCACATTTTTCCAATTGGACTGAGCTTCGATGGTAACAAACAAGCCCTCGTCTTCAAAGAATCCCATTTCCTTGGCTATAGCCAGTGGCGCCATATCCGTCAACTTGATAAAACCAAAAGTGAGCTGAGGTTTTTCAATATCTAATGGAATGGTATTGCTGACCTCTGTGGAGGATTCCGTAGACGCCGAACTTGATCCTCCTCCTGCACACCCACTCAGGATAACCAATAAGAGAGAGCAGCTCAGTAGAGATATATTTAATTTACTGTTTTTCATGTTTATTGTTTTTGTGTATCGATTACTCTGATTTGAATAGTGTTGGCTTGAAAGTCAGCATGGTCCAGGCCCAATTTTGCATAGTGCTCTTGTCACCGCCTCGAAGTGCTTCCATAGTATCGGTAGCGAGCATTTGAGAGTACCCCAGATGCCAGACAACCCCACCTTTCAATTTCCGGACATAGACCAAATCCAGCTCAGTACCCATGGATTTGTCCAACTCAGTAGTCTCACCTGTCACCATTTGTTTTGACCCGGTGAGAAAATGATGTACGTTTCCGATGAGGGAGCCTCCGGCAAATTTGAATTTGGTCTTGACATAGAGGTCAGTCACTCCGACGTTGCCATTGGCAGGGCCTACAAAAAAGTAGTCCATCAACCCGTTAAAGGCATGGTTGGTACCGAAGTCAGGACTGAAGTTGGTTATATCCGTGCTGGTATCGTCGTCATCTTTACCTGAGATATGCTCGAAACCTAACGTGATAGGTGTTATGGCCGTTTTTATCGTGGCATTAACCCCAGCTAGAAATGCATTGACGCTGTTGCCGCTTAATTCACCTGTTTGATAGTAAAAGTCTCCAGCTAGCTTGATGCCTCCTAGTTCTTGTGAGGCAATGAGGCCAAAGGTTTGTTTGTTGGAAAGGGTAGAATCAGCATTTTGATAACCAGCGTTTAGTGCCAGCAGAGAAAAACTTGTACTTGCGAGGTCCTTGTGAAACCATCCATACTGCATGGTTTTGTAATTACCTCCCACACTGTAGAATCTGGCACCATCAGACTGCAACAGGCCAGGTTCAGCGACATCATCGTCCTGATTATAAGCAAAACCAACATGTAGCTTTGTCTTTGCTTCATCACTTTCATAGACAAATAGCGCTGCGTCGTGCCTTCTGCCTTGTTGGGCCCACTCCAGTCCGCCTAGAAATCTCTGGTTGTTATAAGAGATGATCTGTCGTCCTACCTTCAGGGAAAAACTAGGTGAAAAATAATATTGCCCCCATGCCTCACTGATAAATGCCTTGCCCAATTCTTCTTTGAATATTTGAGGAGTTTCGCCCCAGACTCGAATGTCCTGGAAGGCTACTCTCATTTTAAATTCTGCGCTCTTGTAATCCAGATAAAGCCTGGACCGTTGCTCTGTAAAGAGTGCGGCCTCCTTACTCTCATCCGTAAGTGTTTTGAAACCATTTCTGAACTCGGTCCTCGGTCGGACCTCAGCGGAGAGGGTAAATTGCGCATTGACTTTCGAGGCGCAAACCAGGCACATGGCCAATGTAATGAAGTAAACAGTTCTGCTCATATCTTTCTAAATTGATTTTACGTATTTATTAAGTAATAATACTTAGATATGATGCAAACATATGGGTTGCTGAAAATACATATTATGCTAGATTGCAGTAAGGAATAATCTTTTACCACATATTGAAACCTGCGATTTCGCAGGTTATTAGTCAAAAACCACCTATAGTCCTTTTTTAGAGGCATTAGCTGTTGAGGAAGTAATTATGAACAGCTATCTCAGAACTAAGTAGTTTCATATCTGTTATCGCCAACATTCTACCCTTAGTTTTGAGTAAACCCTCCTTTTTTAGTCCTGATATGACCCGAATTACCTGCTCCTCTGTGGTACCTGCGAAGTCTGCAATCTCTTTTCTGGAAAGTTGAACATTAAGATATTCGTCTTGCCCAAACTTGCGATGGACATATAGAAGAGCGTCAATCACTTTTTCTCTTACGGTCATTTGAGCAAATTTTTTCACTTTTGTCTCACTCCTATTTAGCTCTTCTGCATAGAATATCATCATGTCGTAGGTTAGAGAGGGTAAGGCTTGCAACATGTGTTTCATTACATCGTTCGAAAACCCACATAGAATACTGTTTTCTATAGTTTCTGCATTG
This sequence comes from Cyclobacteriaceae bacterium HetDA_MAG_MS6, assembly GCA_019192485.1. GTDB lineage: Bacteria > Bacteroidota > Bacteroidia > Cytophagales > Cyclobacteriaceae > MS6. The sequence continues at coordinate 4,332 of JAHCMJ010000245.1, forward strand.
ATTTGGTAAAACTGACCCGCTCCAAATCCCCTATGTCCTATAATCTCTCCGGGACCTCCAAAGCGCACAATCTGCTCCTTGCCGTTGATGCCAATTTTGGCGACTTTCACTTTTCCATCACGAATGAAATACAGCCCGTGAACAGGTGCTCCTTCCATGATAAAGCTTTGACCTTTGCGTACATAGAGCGTGTTTCTTTTCGCTAGAAACGGGATAGCCTGATCATCACGGATGTGCTTCCTGATCATACAATCTTGGTTCGGGCACGAGTAACAATCTATTTCTTTATCAGGCATATCTGCGTAATTACGTAATTCAAATTTACGTATTATTACGTAATAATCAATTCTTATACTTATTTTAGCCTCGTGGATTTGAGTTTTGCCATACTACTGTTTGGGGCGGCGATATTGTATTCTTCTGTGGGTCACGGGGGTGCCAGTGGTTATCTGGCTCTGATGGCACTTTATCAATTTGCGCCAGAGTCTATGAAGGTGACAGCACTGTTGCTGAATTTGGTGGTGGCTGGGGTTTCCTTTTTCCAGTTTTTTAGGAAAGGGCACTTTCAACCAAAGTTGCTGCTCTACTTCGTGGTAGGTTCGATTCCACTCGCTTTTCTGGGAGGTGCATTCGTGTGGGAGATAACGATGTACAAAATCGTTTTGGGAGTATGCTTGTTGTTCGCAGTACTTCGAATGGTCATACCTGCAAAAAATAGGATTATTGACAAGTCACCCAACAGATTGGCATGTTTTATAATCGGAGGATTGATCGGATTTGTGTCAGGTTCCATTGGTATTGGAGGAGGGATTATTTTGAGCCCAGTGATTTTGTTGCTCGGTTATGCCCATGTCAAGCAGGCTGCGGCAGTATCAGCTGCTTTTATATGGGTGAATTCCTTGGCGGGGTTGATGGGTTATATGACCCAAGGGATAATAATGGAGTCGGCTGTTTTTATCTATGTAGCATTGGCCATCGCAGGCGGACTAATAGGAGGGTACCTGGGGAGTGTACATTGTCGGAAGCAATACCTACAGTACGCACTTTCGTTTGTACTTGGATTAGCAAGTCTTAAACTCATATTTATGTAATGATGCAAATAACTATTAAGTATTTTGGGCTGACAATTGATTGTACAAGTCGGTCAGAAGAACAACTTTCGTTCACTGGGAATCTTTCAGACTTGAAACAATACCTGATTATCAAGTATCCTTTATTAGGTCAAGCCATTTTCCAGGTTGCAGTCAACCAGGTAATTACTAACGATTCTAAGATCGAAGATGGTGATGAAGTAGTGCTATTACCCCAATACTCAGGAGGATGAAGAAAAGAGACTTTTTTGTTGATGGGCCAATCTCACCTCAGTTTGTTGGCGAGTCGATAGCCAGGCATCAAAAAAAAACAAGCATTGGAGCTCATGATATTTTCCTGGGTCAAGTGAGACAGGACAGCGTTGCCGATAAACTCGTCCAGGCCATTGAATATACAGCTTATCAGGAAATGGCTGAGCCTGTTTTAAGCAGTATAATGGAGGAGGCTTTCGATCAATTTGAGCTGACTTGCGCTCATGTATACCATAGTCTTGGTCGTATCAATATTGGAGAGATATGCCTGTTTGTTTTTACATCGGCTCCTAGAAGGCGTTCTGCGCGACAGGCTTGTACTTACATCGTAGAGGCGATCAAGGAGCAAGTGCCTATTTTCGGGAAGGAGCTCCTGGGTCGAAATGACTATCAATGGAAAGTAAATACTTAATATGGTTGACATCACTCATAAGACCACCACACTGAGGGAAGCCACAGCTCAGGCCATTGTAAAGGTGAGTAGTCAAAACACGATTGATCTGATCGAAAAAAGGCAAATACCTAAGGGAGATGTTTTTGAAATGTCCAAAGCTGCTGGTTTATTGGCTGTCAAAAAGACACCGGATCTCTTGCCTGATTGCCATCCCATACCCATCGAGGCGACATCCATAAAGTTCGAGATTCAAGACCAGCAAATATTGATTCTCGTCAGTGTCAAGACGATTTACAAAACAGGAGTTGAAGTGGAAGCCATGCACGGTGCCAGTGTAGTGGCACTCACCATCTATGATATGCTCAAGCCTGTTGATAAAGGTGTGGAAATCTGTAACCTGCGTCTACTCGAAAAAAAAGGTGGAAAATCTTCTTTCAAAAGTGCTCCACTTTCCTATGGTGCACTGGTAGTTGTTTGTAGCGATACGGTTTCTATGGGTAAATCAACTGATAAATCCGGAAAAGTGGCAGTTGATCGACTCGAGGGAATGGGGCTTACAGTTGATTACCAGGTGATCGCTGATGATCGCCAACTGATCAAGTCAATTATAGAGAACAATGCTCACGATCTGATTCTGTTTTGCGGAGGTACAGGTGTAGGTCCTCGCGATGTGACCAGCGATGTTTTACGATCTATGTTGGATATGGAACTTCCGGGTATATCGGAAACAATACGGCATTATGGTCAGGAACGAATGCGCCACGCCATGCTTTCCAGGTCGATCGCAGGGATTAGAAATGGACAACTACTGCTGGCAGTACCTGGTTCTGTGGGAGGGGTGACAGAGGCGATTGATGCTGTTTTTCCACAAGTTTTCCATGTCTTTGAAGTGTTAAAAGGGTCCAGGCATGATTCGTAATGGACATTTGCAGGATGCCTTTGGCAGGCAGCATGATTATCTAAGAATTTCGCTTACAGAGCGCTGCAACCTGCGATGTACTTATTGTATGCCAGAGGATGGTATCCAGCTCTCGCCTCGTTCCGAGATTATGACCCTGGATGAAATCGACGGGATATCAAAAGTTTTTGTGGGTATGGGGGTGAAAACTATTCGTTTAACAGGT
>JAHCMJ010000246.1 GCA_019192485.1 Cyclobacteriaceae bacterium HetDA_MAG_MS6
GCTGCTAGGATGGGAGGATTCTATGCCATCCTTTGCTCATTTGCCGTTAATACTCAAACCCGATGGTAACGGCAAGCTAAGCAAGCGAGCAGCAGACAAAGCTGGTTTCCCCATTTTTCCACTGGATTGGACTGATACGGATGGTAATCACGCTGATGGTTTTCGCGAAGCCGGTTATCTCCCCGAAGCGATGGTGAATTTCTTGGCATTCTTGGGTTGGAATCCCGGTGGAGAAAAGGAATTGTACCGTATGAACGATTTGGTAGAAGCTTTCTCCATCGAAAGAATAGGCAAAGCAGGAACTAAGTTTGACATTGAGAAAGCACAATGGTATAATCAACAATACATCAAATCATCGGACACCAACAATCTAGCCGGAGATTTCATCGAACTACTTCGCAAAAAACATGGTATTTCTTGTGATCCGAAGAAGGCGGAGCAAATCGTAGAGCTCCTAAAGGCTAGGGTCACCTTTGGCCATGAATTCGTTGACCAAGCATTGTATTTTTTTCAGGAGCCTCTCGTGTATGACGAAAAAGTACTTCGAAAGAAGTGGACCAAAGAAGCTGCCAATGGCCTGTCGGCTTTTGCTAAAAAGCTTCAAGAGGAAGTAGATATTGATGCAGAACGGACCCAAATCCTTTTTCAAGACACATTGCAGAAACTTGAGATCAATCCTGGAAAGGTGATGCAAGCACTACGGCTGTCCCTCACTGGCGAGGGCTCAGGGCCAGACCTCATGCAAATCATCGCTATAATGGACGGCAAAAGTGCCAGTGACCGAATCAATTACTCGTTGCAAACGTTACATGATCAAATAAATGAATAACTGATCATGAGCAAAAAACAGAAACAGAACAAACCTAAGGTCCACAAAGACCTAGAGGGCTTTGATGTGAAAGTAGATACGTTCGGTGAATTGCAGTCTACGTTTGAAATTGACAAAATCAATCAATTTCTTAACAAGAACGTAGATGATAAGAAACTCCGTGATCGAGAGGATATTGATCAACCGCACTCCGACGACCACTAATTTTCCCGTGCTTCGCTTCTTACCATATACCCGGAGCAATGGCTGAAGTGCGTTTTTTATATTCAGCGTAGCTTTGGCCAAACTCTATAAGTAGCTTCTTCTCCTCCAAATGTATCCCAAAAGGGAGATAAGCTAGCATACATCCAAATGTAATCAGAGACGTACTGTCTCCTCTAACCAAAACCCAACTGAGAAAAACCAGAATAGTACCTGAATAGATTGGGTGTCGTACATATTTATGTAGACCAGTCATTACTAGCCGTTTTTCAAAGACTTGGTGACTAATCCCAAGAAACTGAGTTCCCGATATATAACGAAAAGATAGTATGACAACTAAAACTCCAGCCAGCCCCAGAAAAACCCCTAAATAGATCAGAAATTCCCAATGAAACACGAGAGACCCCACATGATATTTTATGGCAAACAAAGGAATAACCAATGTAAGAATGCTCGTAAGAGAATAGATGGCCCGATAATATCGGTATTGAGCACCCATCAGGATTTGTAACCTATCTTTTACAGCCGTACTAGCAAACAAGCTATGGAGAAGATAATAGAGCGCCCAAGAGCATATCAATAACAAATTGTCCATGAATCGTCAACCATTAATCCTATAAATTTACATGTTGGAAATAGAACAAGAAATGATAAAAATCGGGATTATCAAGGAGGGAAAAGTACCAGTAGATCGGAGAGTACCAGTCACACCTGCTCAGGCTAAAGAAATCAAGGATAAATTTCCAATCGTTGATATCGTCGTGCAGTCTAGCAATATTAGATGCTTTTCTGATGATGATTACCGCAATGCCGGTATTGAAGTGGTTGACAGTCTCGACGACTGTCAGGTCATTCTTGGTGTCAAAGAAGTTCCGATACATGAGTTGATGTCGGACAAAACCTATTTCTTTTTCTCACATACCATCAAGAAGCAGGAATACAATCGAGAACTACTACAGGCTATTTTGAAGAAAAATATCCAATTGATAGATTATGAAACCTTAACTGATGCTGAAAGCAATAGGATCATTGCTTTTGGTAGGTGGGCTGGCATTGTAGGAGCGTACAATGCTATATGGACATTTGGCCGGCGTTATAATCTATTTAATATACGACGTGCTCACGAATGTTTTGATCTGGAGGATCTTAGAACTGAGTTTGAAAAAGTAAAGCTACCTCCTATTAAGATCGCCATTACTGGAGGTGGACGAGTGGCAAAGGGTGCGATGGAAGTACTTCATGGAATGGATATATTGAAAGTTACTCCAGCCGTTTTCTTAGAGCAGTCGTTTCACGAGCCAGTATTTACGCAACTCAACTCCAGAGATTATCATCAAAAGAAAGATGGTACCAACTTCAACCGCCATGAGTTTTTCGATAATCCCAGTCTCTATGATGGTGATTTCATCAAATACGCTAATGAGGCTGACCTACTTATCGCCTCAGCTTATTGGGATCCGAGAGCTCCAGTATTGTTTAAAAGAGAAGATGCGCTGAAAAGTGATTTTCGGCTGAGAGTCATTGCGGATATTACCTGTGATATCGAAGGTTCCGTACCATCCACCAAGCAGCCTACTACTATTGATGACCCAATCTATGATTACAATCCCAGCGAAGATCTAATTGAAAAACCTCTTACAGATGAGGCCAATATCACTGTAATGGCAGTGGATAATTTACCATGCGAGCTCCCGCGAGATGCATCTGAAAGCTTCGGCTATGAATTGATACATAACGTCTTACCTCACTTTATCAGAGGTGATAAAGAGGGAATCATCAAGAAAGCTACCATAGCGCAAAATGGTAGACTTACAGACAAGTATGATTATCTACAGGACTATATTGATGAATAACTCTCATGCATTAAAAGAAGTGCAGGATGCACCAATTTTTCTTAGAAAAAAAAGCCGGATTAAATCCGGCCTTTCATCAGTAACATATTTCGGAGATTAGGCTTCGTCTTCAATACTTTCAAAAAAGTCTTCAATTTCCATTTCCACAGACTTTAAAAGGTCTTCCAGGTTTTCCTTAGAACCATCACTGTAGGTTACATATGCAACGTAATCTTCATAGCCAGGTTCTATTTCTTCTAAAACAAACTCAATATCGCCAATTTTTTTATCATCGCTGAACAGCGCCAAGTTGATGTAGTCATTAGGGTCACCATCTTCAGAGTTGTCCAGTGCCAGCACATCTATATCGCCTTGTATTTTTAAAGCCCTGTATGACACACTACCATCAATCGATTTGACTTCCTCTTTCTCGGCATCAACAAATATGACCTCAACACTTACAGCAGTAATCAACTCGCTGTCTTTTGAGATAGAGGCACTTACCGAAGAAGTACCAGAATTAGTATCATCAAAATCCAAAGAAAAGGTAAAAGGTACAACGAGCATTGTAATGTCAGCAAAAACCGGGATACCCTCCGCGCTGTAATCAACCTCAAAGTCCAGGTCTATAAATTTGGAATCGTCTATCGACAAATCCGCTTTGATAACAGTTGGTTGCTCATAGCGATCTTCATATCCATCATAGCTTTCGACGAATTCCTCGATTTCTACTGCTGTAAGTCGAAACTCAGCATTGTTTTCGGTAGATCCCTCTGTCGGAAAAGCAATCACCAGAATATCCGATTCTCCGGTTTTTTCGAAATCGTTGAGTTCAAAACTCCATTCATAAATGCCCTTTGTAGTCTCAATGTCACCAAACTCATCACCTCCGTCTTCGGGCACATCTGAGTTTACAGAAGCTACTCCTTCGACAAACAGTTGGCTCAATACCTTGCTTTGCTCAAGAATATATTGTTTTTGCTGGTCCTTACTGGCATATTCCAATCGACCAAAAGCCTGCGAGTCATAAAATAGGTCTAGCATACTGATCATGGCATCCACACCGTCCGATTGTACTAAGGAAACGATATCGTCTTCTACAGCACCAAGAGAATTATCAACTAATGCCGTGGCTTCTGCCGGCGTCATGCTACCTGTATCAGGTTGGTTGTCCTCTTCGCTACAGCTAAAGAGAACAAAGGCGGCGAGTAAAAACAAAAAGAAATTTTTCATGATGACTAAAATGATTTAATCCAAGTGATTGATAGTATTTTCTACATGCAAGTAACCATAGGGCAAAAAAAAAGCCAGACTCCCCCAAAGCCTGGCATATTAAAATTTTTTCTTTAAAAAATTCTATCCGTTCATCGAGACGAGGAACTCATCATTGTTGACTGTACCCTTCATTTTATTGAGTAGGAACTCCATAGCTTCAGTACTGGTCATATCCGCCATAAACTTCCTGAGTATCCATACTCTTCTGAGTTCCTCCTTGTCCATGAGCAGATCCTCTCTACGCGTTCCTGAAGCAGGTACATCGATCGCAGGGTACACGCGTTTGTTGGAAAGCTTACGGTCAAGTTGCAATTCCATGTTACCTGTACCTTTGAATTCTTCAAAGATGACTTCATCCATTTTGGAACCAGTCTCGATCAGAGCAGTAGCTATGATCGTTAGTGAGCCTCCATTTTCAACATTTCGTGCTGCTCCAAAAAATCGTTTCGGCTTATGAAGCGCGTTGGCATCCACACCTCCCGACAATATCTTACCAGAAGAAGGTACCACTGTATTGTGTGCTCTGGCCAATCGAGTAATAGAATCCAGTAGAATCACTACGTCGTGCCCGCATTCAACCATCCTCTTGGCTTTCTCCAATACAATATTGGCTACTTTCACATGCTTTTCAGCCTGCTCATCAAATGTGGAAGCTACCACCTCCGCTTTTACAGATCGTGCCATGTCCGTTACCTCCTCCGGACGTTCATCAATCAGTAAAATGATTAAATAGCATTCCGGATGATTTTGCGCGATGGCGTTAGCTACATTTTTCAACAAGACAGTCTTACCTGTCTTGGGTTGTGCTACTATCATACCTCGCTGACCTTTTCCTATAGGTGCAAAAAGGTCAAGTATCCTTGTCGAATAGTTATCCGGCTTGGTACTCAGTGTCAAACGCTCCTCAGGAAAAAGAGGTGTTAGATATTCAAACGCTACTCGATCACGAATCTCATCTGTTGTTTTACCATTTACAGATTCTACGCGCAGGAGTGCAAAGTATTTTTCTCCGTCCTTAGGTGGTCGTATTTGCCCTTTGACAGTATCCCCAGTTTTCAAACCAAAAAGCTTGATCTGCGATGGCGATACATAAATATCATCAGGAGAAGCGAGGTAGTTGTAATCGCTTGACCTTAAAAAGCCATATCCATCTTGCATAATCTCGAGAACGCCTTCATTCTCGATCATACCGTCAAACTCTTTGACTATAGCATTATGCTGCGCCTTCTTTGCTTTATGGTCATTGCGGCGGCCTCTCTCTTCTTCAGATGCCCCCTGCCCACCGTTATCTGACTTTCGGGAGTCGTTATTAGTAGGCTTAGTATCTTCCTTACTGGGTTTAGCATCTCTTGCCTCTTTGGGCTCCTTTTCTGCTCGCTCCGTAGTAGCTCCACCAAGTGCAGCATCAATTGACGTCAGTAGGTCATCAGCCGGAGGCGCAGCGGCTTCAGCAACTGGCTCAGGTTTCTTGACATTTTTTCTTTTCCTTGTTTTGTTTTGAGCTGGTTTCTCACTCTTCTCGGAGGCAACTTCCTCCGGTTCTGCATTTTTTTTGATCTTCGCTACTTCACTGTCAGGTAGGGTAGCTTGCTGGTCCAGGATCATGTAGATAAGGTCTTTCTTCGCAGTTTTCTTCGCATTTTTCACTCCCAGACCTTCTGCAATCTCTCGTAACTCCGATAGGAGTCTTACACTTAGATCATCTAACGTGTACATAAATTAATTTCGTGGGTTTAAATAAAATTTCTCTTGAAAATAAGATTAAGAATCTCTTAAAGAATCGTGGTATTTGGATAGGTGGTTATCTAAAGTGATCCACCGAATGGACACGCAATTATAGAGGAAGCGATCTAACAAAGCAAACGATTAAACAAAAATTGTGAATTCCCAAATATTAGGAAATAGCACCTTCTATAATTGACTGTCAACGACTTACTTTGCAAACTTAATCATTTCTAAGCGATGTTACAGGTAGCAGCTATCCGAGAAAATCTAAATGACTTTGTAGACCGAATGCAAAAAAGAGGGATCGAGAATGCAAAATCCCTTTTTGATGAGGTGCTATCCGTCGACCAAAACCGAAAGGATCTTCAACAGAAAATGGATGAGGTGCTGGCAAGCTCTAATCAGGCAGCCAAGCAAATTGGGGCTCTACTCAAAGATGGCAAGAGGGATGAGGCGGAGCAAGCCAAAAGAGAGACTGGGGAACTGAAGTCAGAGAGTAAAAGACTCTCTGAGCAACTGGCCAAAGTAGAAAATGAGCTGACTCAGTTGCTTTATAATATTCCAAACATACCTAACAAGGTTGTGCCTGCTGGCAAAACTGACGAGGACAATGAGGTTGTGATGCAGGTACAGGATTTGCCAGAACTATCAGAAGCTGCTAAGCCACACTGGGATCTGATCTCAGCGTATGACATTGTAGACTTCGAGCTCGGCAATAAAATTACTGGAGCGGGATTTCCCTTTTATAAAAAAGCTGGTGCGCGCTTGGTTCGGGCGATGGTCAACTATTTTCTGGATGAGGCTAACAAAGCAGGCTATCAGGAGGTGCAACCACCTATTGTGATCAATGAAGCATCTGGCTACGGTACCGGTCAACTACCTGATAAGGAAGGACAGATGTATCAAATTGGCGATGGTCAACTCTATCTTATTCCAACGGCAGAGGTACCTATAACCAATATTTATCGAGGAGAAATTGTCAAACATGATGAACTACCTGTCAAGATGGTAGGATACACTCCATGTTTCAGAAGAGAAGCTGGCTCCTGGGGATCGCATGTTCGCGGACTCAACAGACTACATCAGTTTGACAAAGTTGAAATCGTCCAGATCGTACACCCGGATAAGTCTTATGACATATTAGAGGAAATGGTAGCTCACGTAGAAGAACTGATCAAGTCTTTAGAGTTGCCGTATCGAATCTTGAGATTGTGTGGCGGAGATCTGGGATTTACTTCAGCATTGACTTATGATTTTGAAGTGTACTCTGCTGCTCAAAAGAAATGGCT